>NZ_JBSVVZ010000084.1:0-23615 GCF_054071875.1 Pseudomonas sp. SDO524_S393
GGTGGCATCTGTGTCGGCTGTGCCGCCGTCTTCGCGGCGATGCGGCGACCCGACAAGCCCGCTCCCACATTGGAACTCTGTTGTTGGTGAGAAAGCGTCCGGTGCGATGGGCCTTTGGGTAGCGTTTTTCCAGCCGGGTTCAGCGTTGCAGGACCCCACGGAAGGTTGCACTCAGCGCTCGCAATGTTTCCCTGGAGCGGCCATCCGTGATTCGGCTGTAAAGCACCACTTCGCTCACCGGCAATGCAGGCAAGCTGTATTGCGCGCTGACTTCCACTGCGCCGGAGGGGGCAACGCGGTGGGCGAGGGCGGCGACGCC
Organism: Pseudomonas sp. SDO524_S393; assembly: GCF_054071875.1. Taxonomy (NCBI): domain Bacteria; kingdom Pseudomonadati; phylum Pseudomonadota; class Gammaproteobacteria; order Pseudomonadales; family Pseudomonadaceae; genus Pseudomonas; species Pseudomonas sp. SDO524_S393. The sequence goes on from NZ_JBSVVZ010000084.1 coordinate 320, forward strand.
GAGGCCGGCGCTCACGGCTGCGCCGACGGCCATCACTCCACCGCCGACGAACACTTCAGTCCAATCGATGCGCGCTTCATCCAGCGCACGGGTCGCCAGGTGCCGTACGCCGCAGGGTGCGGCCAGGGTGGCCATGCGCAGGGGGGTTCCCGGCGTGTGTTGCCAACCGAGCGCGGCAAACCAGCCGAAGCGTTCCACCGCCAGCACTTCGCCGTCCTGGCGGTCGCCTTCGTTGCGCACGATCACCGCGTCCAGTTCATGCCGGTCGAAGGCGGCGACCAGTTCGCGGGAGGCGGCAATCCGTACTTCGAGCAATACCAGTGGGTCGTAGGCGGCGAGGCGACTGAGCCATGTCGGCAGGTCGGGGCCGGCCACGTGGTCGCTGATGCCGATTACCAGGCGGCGCGGTGCGTGGGTGCCCAGATCGGCCAGGGCGCGTTCATGGGCGTTAAGCAGGGCTCGGGCGGCCACGATGAATTGCTCGCCCTGGGGCGACAGCCGCACATGCCGCGGGGTACGTTCCAGCAGGCGATAACCCAGGCGTTCTTCCAGGCGCTTGAGCTTGAGGCTGATCGCGGCCTGGGAGGTGTCGAGGGCTTCGGCGGCGCGGGTGAAGCTGGTGAAGTCGGCTACCAGCACGAAGGCCTGCACGGTATCGATATCCAGAGGCTTGAGTGCTTCAGTCATATCCAGTCCTTATCGTACGTATATTGATTGATATATTGCTGAAATCATGCGGCCTGCGCAAGCTGACACCTCGACTTGCACAGGAGCTTTGCCATGTTCGCCAAACAGTATTCGCACCGCTTGCCCGCCGATTTCGACATGGGCCTGATCCGCCAGCGCGCCGCGCAGTTGGGGCCGTTGTGGGATCACGCCGAAGGACTGCTGTTCAAGGCGTTCATCGCCCAGGAACGCGGGCAGGGGCCGGGGGTAGGCAACCTGTATTCGTCGGTGTATCTGTGGTCCGACCCGTTACAGGCCGGCGATTTTCTGTTGGGAGAGCGTTTCCAGAAGGTGCTCGACAGCTTCGGCAAGCCGCACATCGAAAGCTGGCTGCCGCTGGATGTGCAGCGCGGGCCGGCGCTGCAGGCCTTGAGCCTGTACCGCGAAGAGTGGGCGCTGGCGTCGGGGGCGGACCGGGCCGCGATACTGGCTGAAGAGAAAGCGCGCAACCGGCAAATCGCCGATGGCAGCGATACCTTTGCAGTCTTCCTGGCGCTGGATGTACAGGCCTGGCGCCTGGTGCGCGTCACCCTGTCGGCAAAGGCGCTGGAAGCAGGGCATCCCGGGACGGGCTATCAGGTGTTGTACCTGGCCCGTCCCGGGATTTGACGGACTCAGGAGTTGAACAGTGCCCGTGGCTGGCTGACCTTACGCTCGGCCACGGCGCCAAACACCAGGCCCAGGGTGGTCCACAGCACCACCTGGATGCCCAGCGACGCCACGCGGAATTTCCACAGCAGCACGGCCGAGAATTGCTCCGGCACTTCGTTGATCACCGGGAACAGGCTGCCGGCCACCGAGACGATCACGATGTACAACGCCACCCCCAGGATTGCGCCGGCCCACGCGCCACGGCGGGCGATGAGCTTGCGCGCGGCGTTGATCGCGATCACCGCCGCCGCCACCGACACCAGCAGCATCAGGAAGAACAATTTGGTGCGTTGGGCGATGGTATCCGGGTCGCCCACTGAAGGCGGGTTGGCCGGGTACTTGAGTCCCGGCACCAGGATCAGCGTCACGAACGCTGCCAGCGCCAGCAGCGCAGCCAGGCCTCGCGGGCCGACCTTGCCGATACGGCCCAAGGCGTAGGCGAACACCAAGGCGAAAATGCCGCCCAGGGACACGCTGTACACCACCAGGCCGGTGAACAGGCCGAAGGTGCTTTGTACCTCGCGGCTCACCAGCTCTTCTTCCGGCGCATCGCCGTGCATCTGCGCCATCTGGTCTTCAAAGGCGATGGCCTTGTCGATCTGCGGCTCGCCAAAGACCTTGGCGAAGCCAAACGCCAATACGCCGGCGAGCAAGCCCACCAGCATCCCGCGTACGAGTAAATGCCCTGTCATGTCATGTCTCTCTGAGGGATTAATGGCAGGGAAAACCCAGCAGGTGACGACCGTCGTGCACGAACTCATGCACGTACATGCCCTTGAATACGGCAGTGGCGCCTTGCTCGGCGCCGACGAAGTAGATCGCCAGCAGCAACAGCAGGCCGCCGAAGATCGCCCAAGGGAGGATTTCGCCCAGGGGAATGGTCGGCAGGTAGACATCAGGATTCGTTGCAGCGGTGTTGGCCATGGGAATCTCCAGGGATGACGCGTCCCGAATTGGATAGTGATTGGGCTGAAACAGGGTCTGGCTTACGGCTGTGGGGCCGAATACAGTGGCGCGACCGCGCCGGCATTGAACCGGCTTCCTCTTTCATGTTCGTTGTAACATGTTGAAACAACTTTGCCAGTCTACGCTGACTGCGCGCTGAAACAGAGTGAAATTGCGATGCAAGCCACCCGATTGACCCTGATTTGCCACGCCGCCACGCCGTTCCAGAAACAGGGCCGGTTCCCGGATGACGAGTCGGTGGCGATGGCGTGGCAAACCGCGGCGTTGTCCCTGGCCGATCGTTACCGCAAAGCCCCGCGCTTGCTCTGTGGGCCGGAAGCGCGGACCCGCCAGACCGCGAATTTGTTCGGTGCCGAGCCGGTGGTCGACGAGGCCCTGCGGGATGGTGATTTCGGTGAGTGGAAGGGGCGCGCGATCAGTGAACTTGACGGGGAAATGCTGATCGACTGGATGACCGACAGCGCCTGTGCGCCCCATGGCGGCGAGTCGGTGGAGCAGATTTGCACGCGGGTTGCGACATGGATGCAGGCCCTGGAGTCGCAACCCGGGCATGTGATCGCTGTAACCCACCCGTTCGTGGTCCGTGCTGCGCTGCTGTACGTGATGGGCTTTCCGATGTCGATGTTCTACCGGATCGACGTCGAACCGCTGTCGGCAACCGAGCTGCGCTTCAACCAGGTCTGGCGCCTGCGCCTGGAAACTCACGCCTGACCCCGGAACATGGCAAAATCCACGCCCCGCATTGAGAGCAACCCATGAAACGCATCCTGATCATCGGCATCGGCGCCGGCAACCCTGACTACATCACGATGCAGGCCGTGAAGGCGCTCAACCGCACCGATGTGTTTTTCCTGATGGACAAGGGCCAGAGCAAGGACAAGCTGATCGACCTGCGCCGCGAGATCTGCGAAACCTACATCACCGAGCCCGGCTATCGCTTCGTCGAGGCCGACTGCCCCGAGCGCGTGCGCGGTGATATCGACTACACCACTGCCGTGCAGGACCTCAACCGCGACAAACAGCAGACCTTCGAGCGCATGATCAACGAGGAAATGGCTGACGGTGAAGTGGGCGCCTTCCTGGCCTGGGGCGACCCGGCGCTGTACGACAGCACCATCCGTATCCTGCAGGCGATCCTGGCCAGTGGTCGTTGTGTCTTTGAGTTCGAAGTGATCCCCGGCATCACCAGCGTGCAGGCCTTGGCGGCCCGGCATAAGGTGCCGTTGAACCGCATCGGCAAGTCCGTCGAAATCACCACCGGGCGTCGGTTGGCGGCGGGGCAGGCGAGTGATGCCGATACCCTGGTGGTAATGCTCGACGCCGAAGATTCCTACCGCACTGTGGCTGACCAAGGCCTGGATATCTATTGGGGCGCCTACCTGGGCACGCCGGATGAAATCCTTATCAGCGGCAAGGTCAGTGAGGTGGCCGAGGAGATCGAGCGGGTGCGCAAGGCCGCGCGCCTGGAGAATGGCTGGATCATGGACACTTATTTATTGCGTAAACCGTGAGGGATCGCTCCATGCTCAAACTACTCGCCCTGACGCTGGCCCTGGTGGCTGGCGCCGCCCATGCCGACGATACGCTGCACACCGACTTGCCGTTGTCGTACCTGGAGCAGACCCAGGGTGACGCGCGCAACCAGCCGCTGGTGATTTTCCTGCATGGGTTCGGCAGCAATGAGGAAGACCTGTTCGGCCTCAAGGATGCCTTGCCGTCGACCTGGACCTACCTGTCGGCCCGTGCACCGATGCCGGTGGACCCCCACGGCTATCGCTGGTTCACCAAGACCACGGGGGACGCCGAGTACAACGGCGAGACCGTCGACCTGCAACGCAGCGCCAGGCTCATCGAAGACTTCGTGGCCAAGGCCACCGCCAAATATCACACCCAGTCCGACCGGGTGTTCCTGGTGGGCTTCAGCCAGGGCGCGATCATGTCCTACGAAGTGGGGCTGCGTCAGCCGCAATTGATACGTGGCATCGCCGCGCTCAGTGGCAGCGTGCTACCGGTGCTCAAGGCCGAGCTGAAACCGGATGATTCACTGGGCAAACTGGCGATCTTCATCGGCCATGGCACGCTGGATCAGGCACTGCCGTATGCCTCGGCGACCCGCGCCAACGAGGTGTTGACGGGATTGGGGTTGAAGCCTGAGTTCCACGGCTATCCGGGCATGCCGCATACGATTGGCGAGGCGGAAGTGCAGGACCTGAAGGCCTGGCTGGAAAAAAGCCTGCGATAACGGCGATACAGCCGACACAGATGCCACCTGACCCACCGCCTTCGCAGCCTCGCCGGGGCTCGACAGCTCCCACAGGGGTCTTGCAGTGGCTGAAAAAGCGCTGCCAACAGGTCCATCGTGCCGGACACTTTCTCACCAACAATACAGATCCAATGTGGGAGCTGGCTTGCCTGCGAAGACGGCCTCACAGCCGACACAGATGCCACCTGACCCACCGCCTTCGCAGCCTCGCCGGGGCTCGACAGCTCCCACAGAGGTCTTGCAGTGGCTGAAAAAGCGCTGCCAACAGGGCCATCGTGCCGGACGCTTTCTCACCAGCAACAGCGTTCCAATGTGGGAGCTGGCTTGCCTGCGAAGACTGCAGCACAGCCGACACAGATGCCACCTGCCCCACCGCCTTCGCAGCCTCGCCGGGGCTCGACAGCTTGCTCCACATTAGTCTGGGTTGTTCGGGGGCAGGTTATTTCCCGCCGGTGATTTGCTTCACCAACTCCGCATGCCCCTTCACATCATCAGCCCGGGAGATCGCCTGGATCACCAGCAGGCGGTTGCCCGAGCCACCGAGGAAGGTCGAGTTCAGGGTCTTGCCGCCGCCCTGGGTGGCGGTGCTGTCGACCTGGCGCAGGCCGAGGCCCTTGAATGTCAGCTTCTTCTCGGCCTGTTTCTTGAAATCGGGCAGTGCGGCGCTCTGGTCCTTGACGAACCCCGCGACGGCACCGTCGAGGAACTGCGGGTCATTGTCCTGAATGGTGACCCCATCGTTGCGCACGGTTTCGGCGACGATCACCACACTTTTTGTGGTCTGGTTGGCGTACAGCGTGCCTTGGGTGTCGCCGGTGCCATCTTCGGCCTTGCCCGCGGGCAGGGTGTCGGCCACATAGGCCTTGGGCAGGTTGAAGGTGAACTTGCCGCCCAGGGTGGCGATGGTCTGCGTGGTCGGCTTGCTCGCGGCAAACACGCTACCGGCGGTGAGCGCCAGGGCCAGCAAGGCTGCGGTCTTGGTGAAGGTGGCCATGAAGCACTCCAGAGGTGAACGAAATTGCGGCGTATTCTGTCAGAAAAATCGCAATATCGTTCACCAGCCGCCTCACACCTTGTCGGACTCTTCCTCTAGTCGATCCATCTCAAACAGCCGCGCCAGTTCCGTGCGGGCTTCCTGGGCGGTCTGCATCACCTTGGCCGCGTCGTCGTATACCGCATGCTGGGCGGCGAGTACTTGCAGGTCGTGGTTCTTGAAACGGGTGATGCGCGCATCGGCCTGGACCTCGGTCAAACCCAGTCCGACCAGGGTACGGCGGCTCATCTCCAGGCTGGAGTAGAAGGTCTCGCGAACCGGTGAAGCGTCCAGGTCCACCAGCCGGTGCACGTGCTGGCGGTTGCGCGCGCGGGCGATGATCTTCATGTGTGGGTAGAGGTTGCGCACCAGCGCGGCGGTCTTGATGTTGATCTCCGGGTCGTCCATGGCAATCACGAAGAACTCCGCTCGATCGACCTTGGCCGCATGCAGGATCTCTGGGCGCTGCGGGTCACCGTAGAACACCGGCATGCCGCCGAAGCTGCGAGTCAGTTCGATGGTTTCCACCGAGGTGTCCAGCGCAATGAACGAGATGTTCTGCGCCCGCAGGATCCGCGCGACGATCTGGCCCATACGGCCCATGCCGGCGATGACCACGCGCGGCGCGTCGCTTTCGATGGTGCGGTATTCCTCCGGCACGTCCACCGGCTTGGCCTTGGGCTTGAACAGCTTCGGGCATACCAGCAACAGCAACGGTGTGACCGCCATGGACAGGGTGATGGTCAGCACCAGCACATCATGGAGCCCGGCCTCGAAGAGGCCCTGGTCGCGACCGATCTTGAACACCACGAAGGCAAATTCGCCGCCCGCCGCCAACACCACACCCAGGCGCAGTGCGCTCTCGCGGTTGAGGTCGCCCGCCAGTCGGCCAACGGCATACAGCAGCGGCAGTTTGAGGCCGATCAGCAACAGGGTCAGGCCAATCACCACCAACGGCGAGCTGAGCAGCAGGCTCAGGTTGGCGCCCATGCCCACACTGATAAAGAACAGGCCCAGCAGCAGGCCCTTGAACGGTTCGATCTGGGATTCCAGCTCGTGGCGGTATTCCGAGTCCGCCAGCAGCAGGCCGGCGAGAAACGCGCCGAGGGCCATGGACACGCCCACCAGCTCCATCAGCCAGGCCGTGCCGATCACCACCAGCAGCGCGGTGGCGGTGGACACTTCACGCAGCCCGGTCTTGGCGACGATGCGAAACACCGGCCGCAACAGGTAGCGTCCGCCGATGATCACCACGGCGATGCTGCCGAGGATCTGCAACACATGCTGCACGCCCTGGGCTTCGGTGGCCGGGTGGTCGCTACCGGCCAGCAGCGGTACGAGGGCGATCAGCGGGATCGCCGCAATGTCCTGGAACAGCAGAATCGCGAACGCCAGGCGACCGTGGGGCTGGTTCAGCTCCTTGCGCTCGGCCAGGCTTTGCAGGCCGAAGGCGGTGGACGACAACGCCAGGCCCAGACCGAGCACGATGGCACTGTTCCACGCCTGGTCAAACAGCCAAAGCGCCACTACGCCCATCACCAGCCCGGTGAGCAGCACCTGGGCCAGCCCCACGCCAAACACGGCTCTGCGCATTACCCATAAACGCTTGGGCGACAGCTCCAGGCCAATGATGAACAGCAACAACACCACTCCCAGTTCGGAAAACTGCGCGACGCTCTGCGGATTGCCCACCAGGCCGAGTACCGACGGGCCAATGATCACGCCGGCGAACAGATAGCCCAGCACCGCGCCCAGTTGCAGGCGCTTGGCCAGGGGCACGGTCAACACGGCGGCGAACAGAAACACCACGGCTGCTTGTAACAGGTTGCCTTCATGGGGCATTGCGAACTCCAGGGTCTTCAAAGCGAATCAACAGGGCGTATTAGAGCGCTTTTTACATTTTGAAAATTGTATTTTTGCTGCGCGGGGCGCGGGATGTTGACTGTCAGCCCGCTCTGGCGACGCACTTACAAAAGTATTAATACCATTTAATTCAATGACTTTTCCGCGGGTCTACTAACGTTTTGGCACACGGGATCGGTTGTGGTCATTCCGTGTTCGATACGGGTGGATGCGAAGAGCAGGATGACGGCGGCCAACTGCCGCGTACTGACAACGACCACTCGCTGACCCACGATTTCTCCCTCGGGCTCTGATCAGGCCCGAGTCCCTTGAACCGCCCGAAAGGGCGGTTTTTTTACGCTTCTTTGGAGCGCGTCGAAGTTTCAATGTGTAAACGATGTCTCCGGTTTCGGAGAGGTATCGCTTTGAAACGCTGAATAACGGCTTGTTATTTTCTGTCCCCATTGTGCAGGTTGATGGACAATGAGCCCGGTTTCCCTCTGCTATAGGTCGCCCTTGTGAATCAACTTCTCGCCATGCGCGCCTTTGTCCGTGTTGTCGACACGGGCTCATTCAGTCGGGCGTCCGATCAGTTGGCGTTGCCACGTTCTACCGTCAGCAAGCTGATCACCGATCTGGAAAAGCACCTGGGCATCAAACTGATGCACCGCACCACCCGAGCCCTGGCGCCGACCTCCGAGGGGCTGGAGTATTACCAGCATGCCCGGCGGCTGGTAGCCGAACTGGACGAAGTCGACAGTGCCGCGCGCGGCCAGGTTCTCAAGCCGCGCGGGCACTTGCGTGTGGATGCGCCGGCTTCGTTTGCCAATTGCCTGCTGATTCCGGCCCTGGTGGACTTTCATCGGGAATACCCCGATATCACCGTGGCCCTGGGCATCAGCGACCGTGCGGTGAATATCGTGGGGGAGGGTGTGGACTGTGTGATTCGCGCCGGCAAGCTCGATGACATGGCCATGATCGGCCGCAAGGTGGCAGACCTGGAATACCTCACTTGCGCCGCGCCCGCCTACCTGGAACGCAACGGTATCCCGACTTCACCGGAAGACCTGGCGCGCAATCACCTCAAGGCCGGTTACTTTTTTACCGGCTCAGGCAAGCCGGAGCCGCTGATTTTCGAGCAGGGTGGGCGGCGCATCGAAGTGAACGACTGTGCCTATTCCACCAACGAAGGCAACGGTCTCAAGGAAATGCTGCTCGCCGGGCTGGGCGTCGGGCAGCATTTCAAGGCGATCGTGCAGTATTACGTGGACACCGGCCAACTGGTGCAGGTGTTGCCGCAGTGGTCACGCCCGGCCACGCCGCTGCACTTGCTTTACCCACCCAATCGCCATCAGAGCGCGCGGCTCAAGGTGTTCACCGAGTGGGTGATGCGCACGTTCGGGATCAGGGAATGATCGCGGTCACGCGGACTTCCACGCGCATGGTCGGCAAGCCGAGGGCTTCGACGCCAACCTGCGTCCAGATGGGCGCATGGTCGGGCATGTAGCGGCGGTATTGCTTGACCATCGCCTCGTTGACCTCGGGAGGAAAGCCGCCCACGTGGTAGGAGTTGACGTGAATCACGTGCTCCCAACCCGCGCCGGCTGCCGTCAGGGTGCGGTCCAGGTTGTGAAACGCCTGGGCGATTTCTTCCGCCAGGTCGGCGGGAATCTGGAGCGCGTCGTCCCATCCCCCTTGGCCGGAGGTTTCCACCCGGTTACCGACTTTGACTGCCTGTGAGTAATGCAGGTGTTCACGCAGGTAATCGCCGTAGCCCGGGGTGACGAAAAACTCGACATTGCTCATGGTATTTCCTCGGTTCAGTTCAAGACATGGCGGATGCTAGAGGATGAAATGAGCGAACAAAATCCCGGTTTTTTGGCATGACTGTTCACCGTTGTGCATAATCCGCCGCGCTTGTGGCGGTCAGGATTCACCTCGCTGTGGATCCCGCTTTGCTACTATCGCTGTCCCTTTGTCACCAGGAGTCATCGCCCCATGCAACACCCGTGGGATGAAATGCACCGCACCCGCAAGCCCACGTTTCTGTTATGTGGAGAACCCAAGGGAGAGGTGCTCAATCTCTACGTGCACGGTTACTCGGCGTTCTTCAACCCGCAACAACTGGGCAATTTCACCCAGCAGTTGGCGGGCATCGAAGGTTCGACCAACCTGATGCTGTTCTGGCCTGCGGGACATTTCCTGGAAAACCTGTTTGCGCCGTTCAAGGATGTGATCACCTCGATGCTGGGCGGTGGCCTCGGGGCCGCGACGGTCGGGGTAGGCAAGGCGATTGCGTATTTTCTCGACCACTACAAGAGCGTCGAAGCCCGGGTCGATGAAGTGGCCGGCAGCCTGCTGCCGGAGCTTGTCCGCTATCTGCACGCCGAATCACTCGCGGTAGAGCGGATCAACTTGATCGGGCATTCGCTGGGCGCACGGATTCTGGTCAAGAGCCTGCTGGCCAGCCCCGAGATCGCTCGCGAATTGCCGCTCAATCACCTGTTGCTGATGGGGGGCGCAATCTGTACTTCCAGCCCCTGGGACGCAGTGTCGGCACCCCTCAAGGGGCGGGTGATCAACTGCCACTCCAGTCGTGACTGGGCCCTGGCCTTGAAACCGGACACCGAGCGTTGCATCGGGCGCTACGCCATTCCACTGACGCCGGCGCTCAAGGCCAAGGTGACCAATGTGCACCTGGCCACTTTCGATCACGCCTCGTATTGGCCGCAGTTACAGACGGTGGTGCAGTACACCGATCTGCTACAGGAGCGGCGTGGCATGATCCGCGCGGATCAGCGCAGCAGCGAAGTGCGCTTTGCCGAGGAGGACGTGGAATTGTTCCCGGCGCTGGTGCAGGCGCGACCCGATGAGTTGAAGTTTCTGGCCGAGTTGATGGCGCAAAAGCGCAGCGCTTCGATCGATGCGTCGGTACGCGAGCCGCTCAAGTTGGCGATCGAGTTGCAGCGCATGGGCGGAGATACGTTCATGAACATTGCCCGAGGCCATGGTGTGAGTTATCGGCAGATTGCCGAGGACGTGGTGCAGCGCTTGGGGATCCGCTTCGACGAACCGCTCGAAACGGTGGCGCTGGCGACCCTGGAAGCCCAGGTCGCCGAAACACTCATCGAGCAGTACAAGGACAAACTCAGCAGCACCGACCGTCAGGTGTTCGACGCCGAGCTCACGGCGGCTGCGCAAAAGGAACAAGGCCTGTTCAGCCGTTTCACTGTCGGCCGCTCGGCCACCACGGCATTGAGTGGCACGGCCCTGGCTGGGCTCACCGGGTTCATGCTGCGGCGTGGAGCGGCCACGGCGGTCCCGGTGGTGGGCCAGGCGCTGGCGGCGGCGATGCTGTTGGTGAGCGGCGTGCGCGCTTTTTCCGGGCCGGCCTATTCGATCACCACCCTGGCGGTGCTGGTGGTCGGTTTGATTCGTCAACGCATGGAACGTGAAGCCCTCAACCAGGAAATGGATTTGGTGGTACAGGTGGTGGAGGCGTTTGATCTGCCCCGGGAAACAGTGGTGCGCACGGTTGGGTCCGACTGATAAGCTGCGCCCCTGTCTAAGTGTGTTTGCCTGGGATACCGCGTGAAATTCAGCCTGCCGAAAATCGCTACCGCCCCGTTCTGCCCGCCGGAAGTGGCCGGCTCCGTCGCCGTTGATCCCAAGGCCTCATTCTTCAAACGCATCCTCATGTTCGCCGGCCCCGGTTTGTTGATTTCGATTGGTTACATGGACCCGGGCAACTGGGCCACCGCCATCGAGGCCGGGTCGCGCTACGGTTACAGCCTGTTGTTCGTGGTGCTGCTGGCCAGTCTCGCCGGGATGGCGGTGCAGTGCCTGTGCTCGCGACTGGGGATCGCCACCGGCAAAGACCTGGCGCAACTGTGCCGTGAACGCTACAGCAAACGTTCGGCGCGCACTCAGTGGGTGCTGGCGGAAATCTCGATTGTGGCGACCGACCTTGCCGAAGTGCTCGGCTGCGCCCTGGCGTTTCATCTGATGCTGGGTGTATCGCTGACCACCGGCATTGTCATTACCGCGTTCGACACATTGCTGATCCTGGCCCTGCAAAACCGTGGTTTCCGACGTCTGGAAGCGATCATGCTGGCGCTGGTGGCAACCATCGGCGTGTGTTTCTTCATCGAGCTGGTGCTGATCAAACCCTACTGGCCGGAAGTGTTGAGCGGCTTCACCCCCTCATTGTCGGCCCTCAGCGACGCGGCTCCGCTGTACCTGGCCATTGGCATCCTCGGCGCCACGGTGATGCCCCATAACCTTTACCTGCACACCTCCATCGTGCAGACGCGCCTGATCGGCAAGGACCTCGCGAGCAAACAGGATGCGGTCAAGCTGGCACGTATCGACACCATCGGCTCCCTGGCCCTGGCGTTGTTGGTCAATGCCGCGATCCTGGTGCTGGCCGCGGCGGCCTTCCACAAGACCGGCCACAGTGATGTGGTGGAAATCCAGGACGCCTACCACTTGCTTGACCCCCTGGTCGGTGGCGTCTTTGCCAGTATCCTGTTCGGCATCGCCTTGCTGGCCTCGGGGCAAAGCTCGACGTTTACCGGCACCATCGCCGGGCAGGTGATCATGGAGGGCTACCTCAACCTGCGTATCCCGTGCTGGCAACGCCGTTTGATCACCCGTGGGCTGGCGCTGATCCCGGCGTTCCTTGGGGTGTGGCTGATGGGCGACGATGCCATCGGCAAGCTGCTGATCCTCAGCCAGGTAGTCCTCAGCCTGCAATTGCCCTTTGCGCTGTACCCCTTGATCCGCATGACTGGCGACAAACAGTTGATGGGACCATTCGTCAATCGAATGCCCACCCGCATACTGGCGTGGTTTCTGTTTACGGTGATCAGCGGGGCGAATGCATGGTTGATCGGCCAGTGGCTGTTTTGATGTGAACGTTCGTGACGGTGATGACCTAGACCAGGATGGCCAGGGAGGTGTACTGGGCGATCTGTGGGTCTGCGGTCAATAACCTCATGGGCTCGCTCATGGCGGTGGCAACGAGGAGCCGGTCAAAAGGGTCCTTGTGGTAATGCTCAAGGTCGCTCACCGACAGGGCATGTTCCAATGTGATGGGCAGTTCGACAAAACCACTGTCCAGGCTGTATTCACGAATTTCATCCAGATCGATATCCAGCTTGCCCAGGCCGACCTTGATCGCCATCTCCCAGAACGTTGCCGCGCTCACGTAGATTTCTGCTGCATTCTCAATGAGTTTTCGAGCTTTGCTGGATAACTTCGGGTCATCATTCAACGCCCAAAGCAGGATGTGGGTATCCAGCAACACCCTCATGAATGGCTGCCTTCGAAGGCATCCAGCACGTCATCCGGCAGGGGTGCGTCGAAGTCTGCGGGAATGACGAGCTTTCCTTTCATGGCACCTATTCGACGGCCTTTGGATTTTCCCACAGGCACCAACTGCGCCATTGCACGTCCATGCTTTGCAATCGTGATGACCTTGCCGGCGGCGGCTTCATCGACCAGCTTCGACAAGTTGTTTTTTGCCTCACCCAAAGGGATGGTAACCATGTCAGTTTCTCCCGATTTTGGCCAAATATAGCCAAAACTGGGTGAGCTATCCAAAACGGGGCGACCGCTGGTTAATGCTGCGCGCTCGGCGCGCGACTGTTTCCGGTACATGAACTCCATGGAGACTCTCCAAACCGATTTCGCCAAAGTCTGCCGCAGCCTGCCAAGTGCAAAAAATAGTGGCCCGTAAATTCAGAGCGGGACTACTTCGGCGTCTAGGAAAGTTCCTCATCCACTCAGCGTTTTGCCACCTGCAACGCTCAGCGATCCCAATACGGCACCGTGCCAAAACATTCCACAAAGTAATCGATCACCGTGCGCACCTTCAGCGACAACCGCCGGCTGCCCGGCCATAGCGCCGCGATCTGCTGAGGTTCCAGGGTCGTTGCGACGTCATAGTCCGTCAGCACCGCTTGCAGCGTGCCTGCGCGTAAAGCTTCGCCGATCAGCCAGGAGGGAAATACCACCAACCCCAGGCCTTGCTCGGCGGCGTGGGTCAGGGTGTCGGCATGGTTGCCGGTAATCGGGCCCTTGACGCTGTAGGGCGTCCAGTCGCCGCCGTTACGGCGAAAGAACCAGCGCTGCTGACCGGTGATGCCTTTGTAGGCCAGGCATTGATGCCTGAGCAGTTCGTCCGGGTGCTCGGGCGTGCCATGGCGGGCCAGATAGGCCGGGCTTGCAGCGATGCGAAAGCGTTGGGGGGCGAAGATCCGCGCCTGCATGCTGGAGTCGTTGAGCACGCCGATGCGAAACAACAGGTCGGTGCCATCTTGCAGCGGGTCGACGTAGGTATCGGTTTGCTGGATATCCAGTTGCAGCTTGGGATAGCGCTGGCAGAGCGCTCCCAGCCACGGTGACAGGTGACGCTGGCCAAACACCATGGGGGCGTTGATGCGTACCAGCCCACTGGGTTCGCTGTCCTGTTCCTGCAAGGCCTGGCCGGCGCTTTCCAGTTGTTCCAGCATCAGGCGCGCGTGGCGCCCGAGCAGGCGCCCGGCTTCAGTGGGGCTGACCGCGCGGGTGTGGCGGTACAGCAATTGCTGGCCGATGGCCTGTTCCATCAACTGGATCTGCCGGGAGATGGAGGAGGGCGCCAGATTTTCGCGGCGGGCGACTTCGGAAAAGCTGCCGTGGTCCAGCACCGCGACGAACAGGCGCAGTGCCTTGAAACTCAATTCATTCAAGCCCTGCATGGTGGCTCCAGGCTGTGCGTATTGTGCAAAAGTGTTGTACGCATGCTCCCATTTATCGCACAGAAGGGCCACCGGATAATGCGCGCCATGTTCCTTTCCTGAAGCGCAGGTGATGTATGCAGGCACGTTCCATAGAGGGTGTGGCCCAGGCCATGCCGGAAAAAAACCGGTTGCGATGGCTGTTGCTGCCGTTGGTGATCCTGGCCGGCATGGGCCTGTCGGTGGAGGCGGGCCTGCTCGGGCCGCTGGGTGTGCAGGTGGGGCATTTATGGGCCACGTTGAGCATCTTCGGCGTGGGCTCGGCGATTCTGTTTCTGTTGTTGCTGTTCAGCGGCCCGCAAAAGGGCCCGGCGCTGACCGAGCTGCCACGCTGGCAGTTGATCGGCGGGTTCCTGGGGCCGATGTACGTGGTGGTATTGACCCTGGCCACGCCGCATATCGGCATTGCCATGACCATGATTGCGATCCTGTCGGGCCAGGTCGGCAAAAGTGTGCTGATCGACCATTTCGGCTGGTTCGGCGCTGCACGCAAGCGGGTCAATGGTGAGCGCTGGATGGCCCTGGTGCTGATTGTGGTTGCACTGGTTTTGATTGCTCGAGGTTAAGGCGATGAATCTGATTCTGTTATTGGTAGTGGTGATTGCCGCCGGCGCGGTGTTGAGTGTGCAGGCGGCGATCAACGGGCGTCTGGGCCAGACCGTGGGCGTGCTGCGCAGCAGCCTGCTGACGTTTTCAGTGGGGGCGATCAGCACCGGTCTATTGATTCTGTTCTTTGAGCCGGCCCATGCCGTGAGCCTGCTGGACGTGCCGAAATGGCAACTCACCGGGGCGCTGTTCGGTGTGGTGTACATGATGGTGATGGTTGGCGCGGTGCCGGTGGTGGGCACGGCGGTGGCGACGGTGGCGGTGATCGTCGGGCAACTGGGCATGGGCATGCTGATCGACAACTTCGGCTGGCTGGGCAACCCGGCCATCGAGCTGTCGGGCAACCGTATCGTCGCGATGCTGTGCCTGGCGCTGGCACTGGTGTTCATGTACCGCAGCAATGCCCGACAGGTCGATTAACCGACTTCCAACTCCAGCCGCAGGCTGTGATCGGACAGCCGCTGGCTGTCCTTGACCACGCCGCTGGTGCGCCGGCCCTCCAGGGCAAATACCACGGTTTGCGCCGCGTGCAGGTCATTGGGCAGGGGTTGAAACACCTTCAGCACCATCCAGCCCGGTTGCTGCTGCACGCTGACCTGGCATTCGACATGCCTGGCCAACGGCCCGAAGAGTGTGTCCTGGGTGTAATCGATCCGCGCCTTGCCGTTGATGGGGATGGGGCAATCCATGGGGGGCTCCTTGATCCAGCCTGGGCACGCGCATCCTGGCGGCCCGATATGGGGTTGAGTGTAGGCAAGTGATCCTGGGGGTCTGCGAAAATTCACTCGGATTGTCGAACGGTGGTGATTACCATGGCGCCTCACCCTTGATTGATGTGTGCTCCATGGCCCTGGCCGCGCCCCCCGACCTCAGTGATCACGCCGTTCCCGTGCAACCGTTGGCACGCACCTACCCCCGTGGATTGTTCGTGGAGCCCCACAGTCATGATTGGGGCCAGTTGCTCTATGCCATGAGCGGGGTGATGTGGGTCGAGACGCCACGCGAAGCGCTGGTGGTGCCGCCCCAGCGTGCGGTGTGGCTGCCGCCGGGAGTCGAACACGGGATCCGCGTGGTCTCGGACCTGCAGATGCGCAATATTTATCTGCGCCCGGCACTGGCGGCGACGCTGGACAGCCAGGTGCAAGTGATCGAAGTGGGTGGGCTGTTGCGCGAACTGATCGTCACCCTGGTGGACGAGGGCGATCAGGGCGATGCGGCCTACTACGACGCCGTGGTCGGCCTGGCCCTGCTGGAACTGCAACGGGCCCGCCGCTCGCAGATCCGCATCGCCATGCCGGTAGAGGCCGACCGCCGCCTGGTCAGCGCTTGTCAGGCGGTGATGGCCGCGCCGTCCCTGGAGATTCCGTTCGAACACCATGCCGAAACGGCGGGTGCCAGCGTGCGCACCCTGGCGCGGTTGTTCCAGAACAACCTGGGCATGGGGTTCGCCGAATGGCGGCGCCAGGTACAACTGGCCACGGCGGTGGCGGAGTTGATCCAGGGCCAGTCGGTCAGCGCTATTGCGCGCTCCCTGGGCTATTCGCCGAGCAGTTTCAGCGACATGTTTCGTCGCGAACTGGGGATTGCTCCTTCGCAGTACCGCGGTTGAAGGCTTGGCCGAAATCCTGAAGCACTTGGCCGATGCTTCAGGAACAGGACCTCTACACTGCGCCCATCAACCTAGCAGGCGCAGCCCCCATGAGTTACCTGATTTCCCTTGCCATCGGCCTGTTTGTCGGCGTGATCTACGGCGCCCTGGACTTCCGTTCGCCCGCTCCACCCGCTATCGCGCTGGTGGGCCTGATGGGCATGCTGCTGGGTGAAAAGCTCTGGCCCATGGGCCGGCAACTGATCAGCGCCTGGTGGTCCTGATGCCTCTCTTTCTCTTCGATGGATACCTGTCATGAAAGCACTGCAATTTTCCGCCACCGGCGACCTGTCCGCCCTTCGTTTCGTCGACGTTGCCACACCGGTACCCGCCGAGGGTGAAGTGCTGGTGCAGGTCAAGGCGGCGGGCCTCAACCCCAGCGATGTGAAAAACGTGCTTGGCCGTTTCCCCTACACCACGCTGCCGCGCATTGCCGGGCGTGATTTTGCCGGTGTGGTGGTGCAAGGACCGCAGACGTTGGTGGGCCAGGAGGTCTGGGGCACGGGGCGCGACCTGGGTTTCTTCGCCGACGGCTCCCACGCGCAGTACCTCAGCGTATCGGCCAAGGGCGTGGCACATAAACCTGCCCACCTGAGTTTTGCCCAGGCCGCCAGCCTTGGCGTGCCGTACACCACCGCCTGGGACGCACTGGAGCGCAGCGGTGTCGGCCAAGGCACGCGGCTGTTGGTGATCGGAGCCAACGGTGCGGTGGGCAGCGCGACCCTGGCCCTGGCAAAAATTCGCGGTGCCCAGGTGCTGGCCGCCGTGCGTCGACCTGAACAGGTGGAGGTGCTGCAGGCCCAAGGCGTCGAAGCCATCGCCCTGGGCAAGCCCGAGGGGCTGGGCGCGCAGGTGAATGCGGTGTTCAAGGGCGGTGCCGACGTGATCTTCGATACCACGGGTTTCTGGTTGCCGGCGGCGGTGGCGGCGCTGGCGCCGTTCGGGCGGATCGCGATTATCGCCGCGCCGGTTGACGGCCTTGTGCAGTTGCCCGCCCTGGCGTTGTACCGCAAGGGCGGTTCGGTGGTGGGCATCAATTCACTGCTCTACAACTGTGAACAGTGCGCAGTGATGCTGGAGCAGTTTGGACGCTTCTTCGATGAGGGTTCGCTGCCACTGCCCACCGGCCTGCGCGAAGTGGCGCTGGCCGATGGCGTGCAGTGCTATGAGGAAGTGAACAGCGGTAGCGCAGACAAAATCATCTTCCTGCCCTGATACCCCGCTATCCGATCGTTCCCACGCAGCGCGTCACGGCGCTAAAGCACACGCGGAGCGTGGGAACGATCATGCTTCACGCCTCAGGAACACCTTTTTCCCAGGCCGACCAGTTCTTCAGGATCGCCTGCACCAGCGGGTTGCCCGTGCGGTACAGGTTTTCCAGCGCCGGTACGAACCCGCCCTGGTCCGCGTATTTCAGCAGGTTATCCACCTCGCTGTAGCCCGGGTAAGGACGGTCGAAGTCCGAACCTGCGCGCACCACGGCCAGGCGCTGCATGTCCACCAAACCTTCACGGCTGGCACGCAGCAGCGCTTCATAGGTGGAGTTGTCTTCCTGTTGAGTGGTGCAGTATTCGCCTTTGTTGTCGGTCAGCAGCCGGGTCCAGACTTCGGCGCGTTCGCTCAGGCGTGTGCCGGAGAACCAGGTGTTGCCTGCCACGGTGTCGCACCGGGTGACTTGCGGCGGCTGGTTGGCTGGCGCGGCAGGGTAGTGTTTGCGCCAGGCGCTGGACTCCTTGCTTTCAGTCAGTTCCACTTTTTGCGACAGGGCGAAGGCCTTGGCCTGCAATTTGGGGTTCAGCTCAAACACTTCGGTTTTGTAGTCCAGCGGTGGTTTTTCGTTGGGCCCTTTGGTGTTGATGCCGATGTAGCCGGTCGGCCAATCCTTGGGCGCATCCCGCGAGTCCAGCTCCCACTGGGTGCCGAACTCCACCAGGTAATGCGCCCACGCGGTGGTACCGATGGTGCCGTGCTTGGGGCTGATGCCGGCGATCCCGGCGATCAGGAAGTAGCTCTGGCGCAAGTCGAATCTGGGCGACAGGGCCAGCGCCAGGGTGGAGGCGGCGGCGTTGGTCTGGCCCATGCCGGTCACCAGCAGGCACACATCCTGGGTGTTGCAGCGGATCACCGGGTATTCGGCGGACAGCCCCGGCACGCGCACTTCCTGCTTGAGTTCCAGGCGATCGATCCAGGTTTGCGCCTCGGGGGCGAACATGGTGATCAGCATCACCTTGGGTTTGATCGGCGCAGGCGTATCGGCCAGCACCATGTGGGGCAGCACGGCCAGGCCGACAGCGATAGAGAGACGGGTCAACGTTTTCATCGAGTGCTCCTTGATCAGAATTGGTAGCCCACGCCGGCGTAGTAACCCCAGCCGTCGGAGCGGGCGCGGAAGTTGCCTTCGCCGAAATTCAGCTCGCTGCCGTCTTCCCAGTTGCCGCCGTTGTGGAAGTAGCGGCCGACCAGAGTGAAGCGCAGATGGGTGAAGGAATACAACAGCACATTGGTGGCCACTACCGCGTTGGCGGTGCGCGCGGGGTTGTCTTTGTGCAGGTTCGAGCCGAAATCGTAGTTGGTGAAACCGATGTAGGTCAGTGAGGCGCCGTTGTCGAAGCGGGTGATCGGCACGATGTATTTCATCTGTGCGCGGTAACCGTCCCAGGAATATTCATTGCTGGCGCCATAGTTTTCCCACTGGTAGCGCCCGTAGAAGTTGGCAGACAGGTTGACCCGCGAGTGGGTGTCGATGTCGGTGCCCAGGCCGCTGTACAGCGTATTGGCACGGTTGGCCTTGTTGCTGCCGTGGTCGTAGATCCAGTCGAACGCCACGTACCATTCCTTGAAGGGGCCGATGGCCAGGCTGCGCCCCGCCAGGTAATCGATGGAAATCCGTGGTTCGTGCTCCATGAATACCGGCGAGCCATGGTCCCACACGCCTTTGTCATTGCTGTTGCCGATGGTGAGAATCTTCGGCACGTCGATATAACCGTACAACTCGAAGGGCCCCTTGCGACCGAAGTATTCGTACTCCAGGTAGACGTCATCCTGGGGTTTGGGCCCGAAGCTGATGTCTTTGCTGCCGATGAGCGTGAGGTCCTGGTTGAACCAGTCGGAAAAGTAGGCGCCTTGTTTCGGCGGGCTGGCTTCCGGGCTCAGGGTTTCGCCCTGTGCTGACTCATCGACGGCAGGTTGTTGCGCCAAAATGGGTGTACTGAGTACTCCCGTAACGGCGGCCAGTAGCAAGGAAACACCAAAGGAGGCAGGACGCCTGGCGGTGGAGTGCATTGAAAATCCCTATTCGTACGCGGTTTGAACCCGATTCTTCGGGTGGTGGCGAACCTGGCGGTCAAGTTCATTCCGCAAACGTTTGCACGGGTTGTACCAACTTCGCTCAATGGCTTGAATAAAAGGGGAAAAACCGGAATTAATCGACCTTTTGATCAGAATTGACTGGGTGTCATTTTTTCAATGCGATTGAACAGGTGCATTGCGGTTTCGCGACGATAGTCGCTCGGCGTCTGGTTCATCTCGATGCGAAAGTGCCGGTTGAAGTTGGACAGGTTGGCGTAGCCCACTTCAAAACAGATATCGGCCACTGACATATCGCTTTGCAGCAGTAACCGACAGGCACGTTGCACGCGGAACTTGCGCATCAGGTCGATAAAACCGTGGCCGGTGTTGCGCTTGAAGAAGCGCGAGAAACCCGGCTCGCTCATCTCCAGTTGCTGTGCGATCACCGACAGGCGCACATCGCCGGTCAGTTCGCGCATCAGGTAATCGAAGGCCTTGTTGATGCGCTCGGCGCTGCGCGCGTCCAGTGTAGGGGCGTAGCACGGGCTGGCGAGGGCCTGAACATGATGGCCGGGGGCGTTTTTCAGCGTATCGAGCAGTTGCAGGAACAGGATCAGTCGCTGCAAGCCCTGGGCTTTGCCGATGGCCTCCATCAGGCTCGCCGCCTGCACGGCGGTGTCGCCGCTGAACTCCAGGCCGCGCCGCGCGCGTTCGAACAGCTGTTGCAGGTCGCCCAGCTCCGGCAAGGTCTTGCGCAGGGCGAGCAGGGCGGCGCCGTCGAATTGCAGCACCACGTCGCGGCCCGTCAGGTACTCGCCGGGGGCCAGTTCGCCGATCCAGTCGTGGGGCAGGTCGGGACCGATCAGCGCCACATGCCCGGCACTGAACGCACCGATATAGTCGCCCGCCACCAGTTTGCCGCTGCCCTGGCGGATCAGGTGAATCTCGAACTCGGGATGGTGGTTCCAGCGCGCCAGGTCGTAGGGGTAATCGTGTTCGAACCAACGAAAACAGTGGTCCGGCTCGGGCAGGATCACTTCCAGTTCGGCGGGGCGATGTTCGAACAGGGTGGTACGGCTGACGGGCATGGCGATGCCTCTTGTGGGTCTGTATCGCGTCAAAATACGCGCGTGGACGCGGTGTGCGCTACCCCCGGTTTCGCTCGGGACCGATACTTTTTTGATCCTGGCGAACCGGTTAAAAAAGTACCAGTCGTGCATTCGCCATTCGTTTGTGAGGGGGCGGCAGAGCTGCTGTAATCGGCGCTCGACAACAAAAACAACAGGTGGAAACCGCCATGCTCCAGACCTGCAAAGCCAAGCTCCCGCACGCGTTGTTCCTGCTCAGCGCACTGGCCCTGGCCATGCCCAGTCACGCCGCCGACACCGTCACCATCGCCACCGTCAACAACAGCGACATGATCCGCATGCAACGCCTGTCCAAGGTGTTCGAAGAGCAGCACCCGGACATCAAGCTCAACTGGGTGGTGCTCGAAGAAAACGTGCTGCGCCAGCGCCTCACCACCGACATCGCCACCCAGGGCGGGCAGTTCGACGTGCTCACCATCGGCACCTACGAAACCCCGCTGTGGGGCGCCAAACATTGGCTGGAACCCCTGACCCAACTGCCGGCCGCCTACGACGCCGATGATATTTTCCCGGCCGTGCGCCAGGGCCTGTCGGTCAACAATACCCTGTACGCGCTGCCGTTCTATGGCGAGAGCACCGTTACTTACTACCGCACCGACCTGTTCCAGCAGGCCGGGCTGAGCATGCCCGCGCACCCGACCTGGAGCCAGCTCGGCGAGTTCGCGGCCAAACTCACGGCCAAGGACAAAGACCAGTACGGCATGTGCCTGCGCGGCAAGGCCGGCTGGGGTGAAAACATCGCATTGCTGAGCACCATGGCCAACGCCTTTGGTGCACGTTGGTTCGACGAGCAGTGGAAGCCGCAATTGACCAGCCCCGAGTGGACCGCTGCGGCGAACTTCTACGTCAACACCCTCAAGCAATCCGGCCCTCCCGGCGTCTCCAGCAACGGCTTCAACGAAACCCTGGCGCTGTTCAACAGCGGCAAATGCGCGATCTGGGTCGACGCCAGCGTCGCCGGCTCGTTCACCACCGACAAAAGCCAAAGCAAGGTCGCCGACAGCGTAGGGTTTGCCGCGGCGCCCACCGAAGTTACCGACAAGGGGTCCTCATGGTTGTACGCCTGGTCACTGGCGATCCCGGCAACCTCCAAGCACAAGGACGCCGCCAAGGCCTTTGTCACCTGGGCCACCTCCAAGGACTACATCCAACTGGTCGCAGACAAGGACGGCATCACCAACGTACCGCCGGGCACGCGCCAGTCGACCTACAGCGAGGCGTACCTGAAAGCGGCACCGTTCGCCCAGGTGACCCTGGAAATGATGAAGCACGCCGACCCAGCGCATCCTTCCGCCCAACCGGTGCCCTATGTGGGTATCCAGTACGTGACCATTCCTGAATTCCAGGCCATCGGCACGTCGGTCGGCAAGCTGTTCTCGGCGGCACTCACCGGTGGCATGTCGGTCGATCAGGCCCTGCTCGAAGCCCAATCCACCACCGAGCGCGAAATGAAACGCGCCGGGTATCCGAAATAGAGACGGGAAGCCCCCATGAAACGACTTGAAGGTAAAAGTGCGCTGATCACCGGATCGGCGCGCGGCATCGGTCGCGCCTTTGCCCAGGCCTATATCGCCGAAGGCGCCACCGTGGCCATCGCCGATATCAACCTGCAACGGGCCCAGGCCACGGCCGCCGAGCTGGGCCCGCAGGCCTACGCGGTGGCGATGGACGTCACCGACCAGGCCTCCATCGACAGCGCGATTGCCGCCGTGGTGGCCCAGGTCGGCAAGCTGGATATCCTGATCAACAACGCCGCGCTGTTCGACCTGGCGCCCATCGTCGATATCAGCCGCGACAGCTACGAGCGCCTGTTTTCGATCAACGTCGCCGGCACGCTGTTCACTTTGCAGGCCGCCGCCCGCCAGATGATCAGCCAGGGCCATGGCGGCAAGATCATCAACATGGCCAGCCAGGCCGGGCGCCGTGGCGAGCCGCTGGTGGCGGTGTACTGCGCGACCAAGGCGGCGGTGATCAGCCTCACGCAATCGGCGGGGCTCAACCTGATCAAGCAAGGCATCAACGTCAACGCCATCGCCCCTGGCGTGGTAGACGGCGAACATTGGGACGGCGTGGATGCACTGTTCGCCCGGCACGAAGGCCTGGCGCCGGGCGAGAAGAAGAAACGGGTCGGGGCCGAGGTGCCGTTCGGGCGAATGGGCACGGCGGAGGATCTGACCGGGATGGCGGTTTTTCTGGCTTCCAAAGATGCCGACTACGTCGTGGCCCAGACCTACAACGTCGATGGCGGCAACTGGATGAACTAGAGCCGTACACCAATCAAAATTGTGGAACCAATCAATGTGGGAGCGGGCTTGCTCGCGAATGCGGTGCGTCAGTCATGAA
>NZ_JBSVVZ010000085.1:0-23372 GCF_054071875.1 Pseudomonas sp. SDO524_S393
GCGTCAGTCGACACATTCATCGCTGATCCACCGCATTCGCGAGCAAGCCCGCTCCCACATTTGAGCTGCGTAGGCTCACATAACGCGTGTGTTGATGGCCCTGCGCAACGCCATCAACCACTTCACCAGCTCCTGCGGGTCCATCGCTTTTCCTTCGTTCATCGTTCAATCCCTCGAATTCCAGACCCCTCAACCATAGCCGTCACCGACCCGACCCGCGAATCCGGCGGTTATCTTTTTGGGTGATATCAATATGCTATTTCGGTATTTAAATTTTATTTTTTATACCTTTAAAGTTCGCGCTACCCGACGTTATCCACGTCGGCCCGGATTGCGCTCGCTGCATTACCCCTGCGGCGTCATGGACTGTCAATGACCTTCGATTTCGCTTTTATCCTCAGCACCTTGCCGGCGTTTCTCAGCGCCGTGGGGGTGACGCTGCAAGTGGGCCTGATCGCCATCGCCACCTCACTGTTGGTGGCCTTGCTCAATGCTGCATTACTGGTGTTTCGCACACCGTACCTGTCGCGCCTGGTGGCGCTGTATGTGGAGTTGGCGCGCAACACACCGCTGCTGATCCAACTGTTCTTCGTGTACTTCGCGCTGCCGGCCCTGGGTTTCAATATCTCCGGGTTCTGGGCGGCGATCATCACCATGACGTTCCTCGGAGGCGCCTACCTCACCGAAGTGCTGCGCGCCGGTGTGGAGGCGGTGCCGCTGGCGCAGATCGAGTCGGGCAAGTCCATCGGCCTGTCGGATTGGCAATTGCTGCGCCACGTGATCCTGCCCCAGGCCGGCATCCTCAGCCTGCCGGCGTTGTTCGCCAACTTCATCTTCCTGCTCAAGGAGACCACCGTGGTCTCCGCCGTGGCGGTGCCGGAAATTCTCTACACCACCAAGAGCTACATCGCGCTCTACTACAAGACCTACGAAATGCTCGCCGTACTGACGCTGATTTGCGTGCTGCTGTTCCTGCCGTTGTCGCTGCTGCTCAGCCGCCTGGAAAGGAGGCTCCAGCATGGCCAGTTCGGGTCTTGAGTTGTTGTGGGTGTCGTTGCCGCAATTGGGCAAGGGCGCTGTGCAAACCCTGTCGATTTCCTTCCTGAGCATCGCTTTCAGCACGGTCGGCGGCGTGTTGTATGGCGTACTGCGTACGTTGAACAACCGGTTGATCAATGCCGTGTTGCGGGTGTACCTGGAGCTGTTCCGCGCGATCCCGGTGCTGGTGTGGCTGTACCTGCTGTTCTTCGGCCTGCCGATTTTCTTCGGTTTGAGCATCCCGAGCTTCTGGTGCGCCGTGCTGGTGTTGTCGTTGTGGGGGGCCAGTGAAGTGGGCGAAGTGGTGCGCGGCGCCTTGCACTCGCTGCCCCGTGGCCAGCGCGAGGCGGGGTTGTCGATTGGGCTGTCCGATCCGCAGCTCTACGGTTACGTGCTGCTACCCCAGGCTCTCAAGCGCATGACGCCGCCGACCATCAACGTCTACACGCGCATCATCAAGACCAGCTCGCTGGCGGTGCTGATCGGCGTGGTGGACGTGATCAAGGTCGGCCAGCAAATCATCGAGCGCACCTATGAGTCGGTGTTGATCTACGGCGTGCTGTTCCTGTTTTTCTTCTTTATCTGCTACCCGTTGTCGGCCGCCTCCAAGGTGCTGGAACGGCGCTGGGCCCAAGCATGAGCGCATTGATCGAGTTCCAGGGTTTCAACAAGTTTTTTGGCGAACATCAGGTGCTCAAGGGCATCGACCTGCGGGTGCACAGCGGCGAAGTGCTGGTGATCCTCGGCCCCAGCGGTTGCGGCAAAAGCACCTTGCTGCGTTGCCTCAACGGTTTGGAAGTGGCCCACAGCGGCAGCCTGCGGTTTGCCGGCAATGAGCTGCTGGATAAAAAAACCGACTGGCGCCAGGTGCGCCAGGACATCGGCATGGTGTTCCAGAGCTACCACCTGTTTCCGCACATGAGCGTGCTCGACAACATCCTGCTCGGCCCGCTGAAAGTGCAAAAACGCGACCCTGGCGAGGCCCGTGCCCAGGCCGAAAAACTGCTGGCGCGGGTGGGCCTGGCCGACAAGCGCGATGCCTTCCCGCGCCAGCTCTCTGGCGGCCAGCAGCAACGCATCGCCATCGTGCGCTCGCTGTGCATGAACCCCCAGGTCATGCTCTTCGACGAAGTCACCGCCGCCCTTGATCCGGAAATGGTCAAGGAGGTGCTGGAAGTGATCCAGGGCCTGGCCCGCGATGGCATGACCCTGCTGATCGTCACTCACGAAATGGCCTTTGCCCGCGCCGTCGCCGACCGCGTGGTGTTCATGGAGGCCGGTCACATCCTCGAGCAAAACACCCCCGAGGCATTCTTTACGAACCCGCAAACCGCACGCGCGCAGCAGTTCCTGGAGAAGTTCTCCTTTGTTTCAACACTGCCCAAGACACCCAAGGAACTGGAACCGATATGAAAAAATTACTGCTGCCACTGTTTGCCGTCGCCTTGCTGGCCGGCTGCGATAAAAAGGCCGAAGAGCCTGCCAAGCCTGCCGCTGCCGCTGCGAGCTATCTCGACAAGATCAAGGCGCGCGACAAGCTGATCGTCGGCGTGTTCACCGACAAGCCGCCGTTCGGCTTCGTGAACGAAGCGGGTCGCTACGTGGGCTTCGATACCGACATCGGCCGCCAATTCGCCAAGGACCTGCTGGGCGATGAAAACAAAGTCGAGTTCGTCGCGGTCGAGCCGGCCAGCCGCATTCCGTTCCTGCAAAGCGACAAGGTCGACCTGATCCTCGCCAACATGACCGTGACGCCGGAGCGCAAGGAAGCGGTGGACTTTACCAACCCCAACCTGAAAGTCGCGGTACAGGCATTGGTGCCCAAGGACAGCGCAGTCAAAAGCCTGGATGACCTGGCCACCCGCACCACCATCGTTACCACCGGCACCACGGCTGACATCTGGCTGACCAAGAACCACCCGGACTGGAAGCTGCTCAAGTTCGAGAAAAACTCCGAGTCGCTGCAAGCGCTGTCGGCAGGCCGTGGCGATGCCTACGCCCAGGACAACCTGGTGCTGTTCAGCTGGGCCAAGCAGAACCCGGGCTACCGTGTGCTGGATGAAAAACTCGGCGACGAAGCGCCGATTGCGCCGGCGGTGAAGAAGGGCAACACCGAACTGCGCGACTGGGTGAACGCCGAACTGGCCAAGCTGGGTGAAGAGAAGTTCCTGCTCAAGCTGTATGACCAATACGTGCGCAAAGAGCTGAGCGATGACACCAAGCCTGAGAGCGTGATCGTTGAAGGCGGCAAGTGGCAGGGTTGATCAGTTAGTTATTGAGTGGCTGATCTACCGCTTTCGCAGGCAAGTCGAATCGTCGCACCGCAGCTCCCACATTTGAATGCATTCCAAAGATGGACCCTGGACGAATGTGGGAGCTGCGACGATTCGACTTGCCCGCGAAGAGGCCTTTACAGGCGATGACTATTCCGGCCAATGCCACGCCGGCGCATCCAGTATCCCTTGCCCCACCACCTGGGTTTCCCCCAGCACCTTCTCCAGCACGATCGAATTGCACTCCTCATCCTGCTGCAACGCCGCAATCAAGCGGTTGGCGTGGGACACCACCCACACCTGGCACTGCATGGAGGCCTGGATGATCAAGCGCGCCAATGCCGGCAACAGGTCCGGATGCAGGCTGGTCTCAGGTTCGTTCAGCACCATCATGGTCGGTGGCCGTGGCGTCAGCAGCGCTGCGATCAGCAGCAGGTAACGCAAGGTGCCGTCCGACAGCTCCGCTGCCGACAAGGGCCTCAGCAAACCTTCCTGAAAGAACTCGATTGCGAAGCGCCCGCCCTGCAACGGCTGAATGTTCAGGCGCGCACCGGGGAAGGCATCGCTCACCGCCCGTTGCAACGCCTCGGGATCGCCGATTTCACGAATGGTCTGCAACGCCGCCGCCAGGTCGCGCCCATCGTGATGCAACACCGGCGTGCGTGTGCCCAGCTGCGGATGGCGCACGGGTGCGTCTACATCGCTGCGAAAGTGATCGTAAAAGCGCCAGCCGCGAATGCTTTCGCGCAGCATCAGCACCTCTGGCGAGCCGCGCAGGCTGCCGACCTGATCGAACAGGCTGTGATAGTTGGGCGTGTGCTGGGCCAGTACATCCCAGTTGCGACCGTCGCGGGCGCGCACCATCGGCCCGGAGCGCTGCACCAGCAGGCTGGCCGGGCGGTAAGTGTGGCCGGCCCAGATGCATTCTTTTTTCACTTCCGGGTCCAGGGCGAAAAACGACCGACTCGGTTCGGGCAGCCCCAGGGAGATGGCATAGCTGAAATCGTCCCCGGCAAACCCCAGGCGCAGGCGCTTTACGCCTTGGCGCACAGTGGACTCGATCGGCACCTCGCCGTTGCGCATGCGTCGACTGATGTGCTCCGGCCCGGCCCAGAAGGTCGAATCCAGCCCGCCTTCGCGCGCCAGCGCATTGATCACGCCGCCCTGGGCGGTTTCCGCCAGCAGGCGCAGCGCGCGGTACAGGTTGGATTTGCCGCTGCCGTTGGGGCCGGTGATCAGGTTCAACCGGCCCAGAGGTACCACCAATTTGTTGATCGAACGGTAATTGGCCACCGCGAGGGTTTTCAACATCAGTCACGCACCTGTAGTGAGCGGGCTTGTCCCGCGCGAGGCCCTGACGGCCTGCACAAGGATCATAACCGCAGTGCAGCGTTATAGATGGAAAGCATGCACCTGTGGAACCCTGAACTAAGCTCAAAGTCGCATACACACCGGGTATAAGGAATCACGCACAAGGAGCCTGCATGGGCGGTCGTATTTCCACTTTCATTTTCGGATTTGGCCTGTTGGCGCTGGTCGGCGGATGCGGTCAGGAGAAGGCCGAACCCAAGGCCCACTCTCGGGTGTTCGTGCAGACCGTGCAGCCGACGGACTTTGCCGCGGCGGTGACGCTGACCGGCGATATCCAGGCCCGCGTCCAGACCGACCTGTCGTTCCGCGTCGGCGGCAAGATCATCCAGCGCATGGTCGACGTCGGTGATCGCGTCAGCGCCCGGCAAGTGCTGGCCAAGCTCGATCCCAAGGACCTGCAGACCAATGTCGACTCCGCCCAGGCCCAGGTCGTGGCCGAGCAGGCACGGGTCAAGCAGACGGCGGCGGCTTTCGTGCGTCAGGAAAAACTCCTGCCCAAGGGTTACACCAGCCGCAGCGAATACGATTCGGCCCAGGCCGCGCTGCGCAGCAGCCAGAGCGCCTTGACCGCCGCCCAGGCGCAACTGGCCAACGCTCGCGAACAACTGGGCTACACCGCGCTGGTTGCCGAAGCGCCTGGCGTGATCACCGCGCGCCAGGCCGAAGTCGGCCAGGTGGTGCAGGCCACCCTGCCGATCTTCAGCCTGGCCCGGGATGGCGAGCGGGATGCGGTGTTCAACGTCTATGAATCACTGCTGGTGGAGCCGCCGCCGCAGGCCGCGATCACCGTCAGCCTGTTGGATAACCCGAACATCAAGGCCCAGGGCAAAGTGCGGGAAGTCACCCCCGCCGTCGCGGCCAATACCAGCACCGTGCAAGTCAAGATCGCCCTGGACGCGCTGCCCAAGGGCATGGAACTGGGCTCGGTGGTCAGCGCCACTGCCAATGGCCCGGGCAAGCCCAGCATCGAGCTGCCATGGGCGGCGCTGACCAAGGACCTCGACGAGCCCGCCGTGTGGCTGGTCGATGCCGACGGCAAGGCGCAGTTGCACAAGGTCACCGTGGCCCGTTACCTCACCGGCAAAGTCATCATCGGTGAAGGCCTCAAGGGCGGTGAAAAAGTCGTGGTGGCCGGCGGGCAATTGCTGCACCCCGGCATGCTCGTCGAAATTGCCCAGCCAGGAGCCCAGCCATGAAGCGCCTGACGCTGCTGCTCGCCGCCGGCCTGCTGCTGGCGGCCTGCTCCAAGGAAGAAGCGCCGCCCGAGCCCGTACGCCCGGTGCTGTCCATGGAAGTCAAAGCCGAAGACCAGGAAAACCTCGGCCGTTTCGCCGGTACCATCCAGGCCCGCTACGAGAGCAACCTGGGTTTTCGCGTGCCTGGCCGTATCGCTCGCCGCGCGGTGGACGTGGGTGCTGAAGTGCAGCAGGGCGCCTTGCTGGCCGTGCTCGACCCCACCGATCAGCAGAACCAGTTGCGCGCGGCCCAGGGCGACCTGGCTCGCGTACAGGCGCAATTCATCAACGCCCAAGCCAATGCCCGCCGCCAGCAAGAGCTGTTCAACCGTGGCGTGGGCGCCCAGGCCCAGCTGGATATCGCCCAGACCGACCTGAAAACCACCCAGGCGTCCCTCGACCAGGCCCAGGCCTCGGTCAACCAGGCCAAGGACCAGCTCAACTACGCCGAACTGCGCACCGACCACGGCGGCATTGTCACCGCCTGGAACGCCGAGGCCGGCCAGGTGGTCAGCGCCGGCCAGCAAGTGGTGACGCTGGCGCGCCCGGACATCAAGGAAGCGGTGATCGACCTGCCCGCCGGCCTGGCCGAGCGCCTGCCCCATGACGTGGTGTTTCTCGTCGCCGGGCAATTGGACCCGAGCGTCAACACCACCGCCATCGTGCGCGAGATCGAACCCCAGGCCCAAAGCGCCACGCGTACCCGTCGTGCACGGTTGACCCTCACCGAGACGCCGTCGGCGTTTCGCCTGGGCACGGCCATCAGCGTGAGCCTGAGCACTGCGATTGCGCCGCGCATCGAACTGCCCCTGAGCGCCTTGCAGGACGTTGACGGCAAAACCCGCATCTGGCTGCTCGATACCCAGAGCCAGACCGTGCAACCGCGTGACATCACCGTGATCAGCCGGGATGCCGACACGGCGTTGCTCAACGGTGGCGTCAAACCTGGCGAGCGTGTGGTGACCGCCGGGGTGAACAGCCTGAAACCCGGGCAAAAAGTCAAAATCGACGAGGACAGCCCGCGATGAAAGGGAGCTTCAACTTATCCGACTGGGCCCTCAAGCATCAGTCCTTCGTCTGGTACCTGATGTTCGTCGCACTGCTG
Organism: Pseudomonas sp. SDO524_S393; assembly: GCF_054071875.1. Classification (NCBI taxonomy): domain Bacteria; kingdom Pseudomonadati; phylum Pseudomonadota; class Gammaproteobacteria; order Pseudomonadales; family Pseudomonadaceae; genus Pseudomonas; species Pseudomonas sp. SDO524_S393. The sequence continues at coordinate 7,023 of NZ_JBSVVZ010000085.1, forward strand.
ATGGGCGTGTTCTCCTACATGAACCTGGGCCGCGAGGAGGACCCCTCGTTCACCATCAAGACCATGGTGATCCAGACCCGCTGGCCCGGCGCGACCCAGGAAGAAACGCTGAAGCAGGTCACCGACCGCATCGAGAAAAAACTCGAAGAGCTGGATGCCCTCGACTATGTGAAAAGCTACACCCGGCCCGGCGAATCGACGGTGTTCGTGTTCCTCAAGGACACCACCAGCGCCAAGGCGATTCCCGAAATCTGGTACCAGGTGCGCAAGAAGATCGACGACATTCGCGGCACCTTCCCCCAGGGGTTGCAGGGGCCGTCGTTCAACGATGAATTCGGAGACGTGTTCGGTTCGGTGTACGCCTTTACCGGCGACGGCCTGTCGATGCGCCAGTTGCGCGACTATGTGGAGCAGGTGCGCGCTGAAATCCGCTCGGTACCGGGGTTGGGCAAGGTCGAGATGATCGGCCAGCAGGACGAAGTGATTTACCTGAACTTCTCCACGCGCAAACTCGCTGCCCTGGGTATCGATCAGCGCCAGGTGGTGCAAAGCCTGCAATCGCAGAACGCCGTGACCCCCGCCGGAGTGATCGAGGCCGGGCCCGAGCGGATTTCGGTGCGCACCTCCGGGCAGTTCGCCTCGGAGAAGGACCTGGCCAACGTCAACCTGCGGCTCAACGACCGTTTCTATCGCCTGGCGGACATCGCCGAGATCAGCCGTGGCTACGTCGACCCGGCGCGGCCGCTGTTCCGCTTCAACGGCAAGCCCGCAATCGGCCTGGCCATCGCCATGCAGAAAGGCGGCAATATCCAGTCGTTCGGCAAGGCCCTGCACGAGCGCATGGACGAACTGACCGCCGACCTGCCGGTGGGGGTGGGCGTGCACAAGGTATCCGACCAGGCGGAAGTGGTGGAAGAAGCCGTCGGCGGCTTCACCAGCGCGCTGTTCGAAGCGGTGATCATCGTGCTGGTGGTGAGCTTCATCAGCCTGGGCATGCGCGCAGGCCTGGTGGTGGCCTGCTCGATTCCATTGGTGTTGGCGCTGGTGTTCGTGTTCATGGAGTACAGCGGCATCACCATGCAGCGGGTGTCGTTGGGCGCGCTGATCATCGCCCTCGGCCTGTTGGTGGACGACGCGATGATCACCGTGGAGATGATGATCACGCGCCTGGAAAAAGGCGAAACCAAGGAGCAGGCCGCCACCTACGCCTACACCTCCACAGCCTTCCCGATGCTCACCGGTACGCTGGTGACCGTGGCCGGCTTCGTGCCCATCGGTCTCAACGCCAGTTCGGCGGGCGAATACACCTTCACCCTGTTCGCGGTGATTGCCGTGGCCATGTTGGTGTCGTGGGTCGTGGCGGTGCTGTTTGCGCCGGTGATCGGCGTGCACATCCTCAGCGCCAACGTGAAGGCTCACAACGCGGAGCCCGGGCGCATTGGCCGCGGATTCAATCGCAGCATGCTGTGGGCCATGCGCAACCGCTGGTGGGCGATTGGTATCACCGTGGGGCTGTTCGTGGCGTCGGTGTTTTCCATGCAGTTCGTGCAGAACCAGTTCTTTCCCTCCTCGGACCGGCCCGAGATCCTCGTGGACCTGAACCTGCCGCAGAACGCCTCGATCAACGAAACCCGCAAGGCGGTCGATCGCCTGGAAGCGATCATCAAGGACGATCCGGACATCGTGCGCTGGAGCACCTATATCGGTCAGGGCGCGATCCGGTTCTACCTGCCCCTCGACCAGCAACTGGAAAACCCCTACTACGCTCAGTTGGTCATCGTGAGCAAGGGCCTGGAAGAGCGCGGCGAACTGATCGCGCGCCTGCAAAAACGCCTGCGTGATGACTTCGTGGGTATCGGCAGCTTTGTGCAGCCACTGGAAATGGGCCCGCCGGTGGGCAGGCCGATCCAATATCGCGTATCGGGCAAAGACACCGACCAGGTGCGCAAGCACGCCATCGAGCTGGCTACCCTGCTGGATAACAATACCCACCTGGGCGAAATCATCTACGACTGGAACGAGCCCGGCAAAGTGCTGCGCGTGGACATCGCCCAGGACAAGGCGCGGCAACTGGGGCTGTCGTCGGAAGACGTGGCGCAATTGATGAACAGTGTGGTCAGTGGCGCTTCGGTGACCCAGGTGCACGATGACATCTACCTGATCAACGTGGTCGGGCGCGCCGAAGACGCCGAGCGCGGCACGCCGGAAACCCTGCAGAATTTGCAGATCGTCACACCCAACGGCACGTCGATCCCGCTGCTGGCCTTCGCCACCGTACGCTATGAACTGGAGCAGCCGCTGGTCTGGCGTCGCGACCGCAAACCGACCATCACCATCAAGGCCTCGGTGCGTGACGAGATGCAACCGACGGACCTGGTGAAACAGCTCAAGCCCGAGATCGATAAATTCAGCGCCAACTTGCCGGTGGGCTACAAGGTCGCCACCGGCGGCACCGTGGAAGAAAGCGGCAAGGCTCAGGGCCCGATTGCCAGTGTGGTGCCGTTGATGCTGTTTCTGATGGCGACCTTCCTGATGATCCAGCTGCACAGCGTGCAGAAGATGTTCCTAGTGGCCAGCGTCGCTCCGCTGGGGCTGATCGGCGTGGTGCTGGCGCTGATCCCCACGGGCACGCCCATGGGCTTCGTGGCGATTCTGGGGATTTTGGCGCTGATCGGCATCATCATCCGCAACTCGGTGATCCTGGTGACGCAGATTCACGAATATGAAGTGGCCGGCTACACGCCGTGGGACGCGGTGGTGGAAGCCACCGAACACCGGCGCCGACCGATCCTGCTCACCGCCGCCGCAGCGAGCCTGGGCATGATCCCCATCGCCCGCGAAGTGTTCTGGGGGCCGATGGCGTACGCGATGATTGGCGGGATCATCATCGCCACGCTACTGACCCTGCTGTTCCTGCCGGCGCTGTATGTGGCCTGGTACAAGATCCGCGAACCGAAGCAGGATCAACAGGAAAAACGCGGTTAAACCTGTAGGAGCTGGCTTGCCTGCGATAGCGGTGTACCCGTCAGCGAATGAGTTGCTGACCCGCCGCTATCGCAGGCAAGCCAGCTCCCACATTTGGATAGTTATGCGGTAGGAAGTATCTCGAAATACCTTTGGTTCCTCCTGCCAGTCCCCGGGTGTTTTAACCTCGATCCCCCCTTCGGCACAGGATGAGCACCATGAACGGGCAACATCATTTTCTCCTAGTCTGCACACTCCTCCTTTCACCCCTGGTCTCTGCCGCCACGGTCCTGGAAAACCCTCAGTGGCGTGTCGAGCTCGACCCCGCCACCCTGGCCATCCGCGCCACGCCCAACGGCCAGGCGTCGGTGCAAGCTTCAAGCGGGGTGCAGGGGCACGCCGTCAGCCAGCTCTCACACACGGATCAACAGGCCAATTGGCAGTGGGATGAGGGCGCCTTCCGTATCAGCGCCAGCCTTGAGCAGCGTGAACTACTGCTGACTATCCACGCTCGTGAGCCCGGCGCGCTGACGATTCTCCAGCAACCCGCCAGCGCCATGGGGCATGGCCTGATATGGCCGTTGGCCGAAGGGCATTACGTGCCGTCCGATAACCCGGTATGGAAGGCCTTCCTGCGGGAGCAGGGCGAGCTCAATACCACGCAGGATCTCAGCTTGCCGTTGTGGGGCCTGGACCACGGTGTGTTCACGCTCAATTGGTTGCTGACCAACCCCTATAACAACCGCCTGCGCTGGCAGGAGGACCAGGCCCTGTCGTTGACCCATGAATTTACCTCCCTTGACCCAGCCGCACCGATGACCTTGCGGTTGCACCTGGGCGATGCCGACCCCCTGGCCAGCGCCAAGCGCTATCGCCAATGGCTGGTTGAGCAGGGGCGTTACGAAACCCTGGCGGACAAGCTGCGCCAGACCCCCGAGGCGCAGAAGTTGCTGGGTGCCAGCCATGTCTACCTGTGGGGCAATGACCTGTTGGCATTGGAGGATGTGCGCGACTGGCCGTTGTTGCTCAAGCGCTTGCGCGGGCATGCGCTCGAGGGCTTGCTGGACAAGGAGTCTGCCAAGGTTCTGGCACAGGATTCGCCTTTGAGCCGCTATGACCGGACGGTATTGCTCCGGGGCCTGAACGCAGCGATCAACAAGAAGGCTCGACAGCGTTGGCAGGTGGACGCGCCCGATATGACTCGCCTCGCTGCGCGCTATGACGAGCTGCGTGGTGAGCTGGCCGTGGACTTTGCCGGGGCCTTGAGCGATACCCCGCAGGCCTGGGGCAGTCAGGTGATCCGGTCGCTGCGTGACGCCGGGCTTCCACGCTTGTTACTCACCTTGGGCGAAGGCTGGGAAGGCGGTCTTTGGCATCCCGAAGCGATTCGCGCCGGAGTGGATGCCGGGTTCCTGATGGCGCCCTACGATTCCTATGAAACGGCGCTGTCCGCCACGGAAAACCCGGATTGGACCACTGCCCACCTGGGTGACAAGGCCTATCGCGACTGCGCGATTGTGTTGAAAGACGGCACGTTGAAAACCGGCTTTCAACAATCGGGCCACTACACCGATCCCCGCTGCGTCAGGTCCTTGCTGGAAGCCCGAGTGAGGGCCGTGCAAGCCAAGGCCGGTTTCAACGCCTGGTTTCTCGACGCCTATGCGACGAGCATGGTGTTCGACAGTTACCGCGCCGATGCGCCGATGACCCAGGCGCAAAACGCTGAAGGCAATATCGACGCGTCGCGCTGGCTCAATACGGTGCTCAAGCTGCCCGCCGGTTCCGAAGACGGCAACGCCATCACCGCCCAAGGCATCCTGTTCGCCCACGGCATGCAGACGCCGGTCATAGGGTGGGGCGATCACGACATGACGAAGGACAAGCAATCACCCTACTACGTCGGCAATTGGTACCCGCCGGAGCAGCCCACGGTGTTCTTCAAGCAAGTTGCGTTGAAAGAGCCGTTTCGCACCGTGTATTTCGAGCCAACGATGCGCCTGCCGCTGTACCAGGCGGTGTTCCACGGCTCGGTCATCACCACCCATCACTGGCTGTTCGACAGCCTGAAGCTGAGCAACGTGCGTGCTGAAAACGAGCTGACCCAACTGCTCTACAACGTGCCGCCGCTGTATCACCTGAGTGCTGCGACGGTTAAGCAGCGGCTGCCGGCGATTCAACGCCAGGACACGTTTTTCCGCCCACTGCATCAACGCTTGGCCACGCAGGAAATGACCGGATTTCGGTGGCTGACAGCGGATCGGCTGGTGCAGGAAACCACCTTTGCCGATGGCACGCGATTGGTGGCCAATTTTGCCAAGGGCAGCGTGACGGCGTTGGTGGTGGGTGAGGAGCCTGTGGTGTATCAGGTGAAATAGCTATCGCAGCGATGCGGCGACCCGACAAGCCAGCTCCCACATGTGAAATGCAATCTCCTGTGGGAGCTGGCTTGCCTGCGATAAGGCCAGACCAGGCGCCGAAAGCCTAAGACTTGCGCCAGACGCTGGCCAGCCAAGGCTGCTGGTCACGAGGCAGCCCAGCGGGGCGGTAGTAGTGCTCCAGCTCTTCAAATCCGGCATCGGCGAGCAACGCCTGCCACGCCGTCAAGTCGTGATACGAGCCGTAGCGCGGTCCATTCCAGCCTTCCTGGTTCTCACCCCGTGGATTGGAACTGAACAGCACGCCCCCAGGCTTCAATGCCCCGTGCAACTGCTTGAGCACGCGGGGCAATTCCTGCTTGGGAATATGAAACAACACGGCATTGGCGAAGATCCCGTCGAAGCGCTCGGCGGGCAGGTCCAGCTTCAGGAAGTCTTGTTGCAACACCTCGCAGCCACTGTCTTCCCGCGCCATCTGCGCAAACCGCTCCGAGCCATCGAGCCCCACGGCGATGTGCCCCATGCGCGTGAAGGTCTGCAAATCCCGCCCTGGTCCGCAGCCGAAATCCAGCACGGTAAACGGCGCGCTGCCCTGTATATGCCGCAGCAGCGCGTCGATGTTCTGGCTCACATCGTGGTCGCGGGTGCCTTCGCGAAAGTCCTCGGCCACCTTGTTGTAGTGGCCGAGGGTGGTGGAGGTGATCTGGTCGAGGTCGTCGGGTTTGAGGGGCATGGCAACTGATACCGGGCGCTGAGATGCCGCGACTATAACCCAACTGATCGTTCCCACGATCAGCGCTTGTCGAGCACCCGTGCCAACCGGTCACCGCCCAACTGGATCACCGCCACCAGCACCACCAGCAGCACGATCACCGTGAGCATGATCTGCGTATCGAAGCGCTGATAGCCATAGCGATAGGCAATGTCACCCAAGCCACCCGCGCCAATCGCTCCCGCCATGGCCGACGAGTTGATCATCGTGACCAGCGTGATGGTGAACCCGCCGACAATCCCTGGCAGCGCTTCCGGCAACAGCACGTGCCAGATGATGTGCCAGCGCCGGCAACCCATGGCCTGAGCGGCTTCGATCAGGCCATGGTCGACCTCGCGCAGGCTGACTTCGGCAATCCGCGCAAAAAACGGCGTGGCGGCGATGGTCAGCGGGACCACGGCGGCCCACACGCCATAGGTGGTGCCGACGATCAGCCGTGTGAACGGGATCAGCGCCACCATCAGGATCAGGAACGGAATCGAGCGGAACAGGTTCACGAAGGTCCCCAGCACGCGGTTCAGCGCGGGTGCCTGGTAAATGCCGCCCTTGTCGCTGGTCACCAGGAACACCGCCAGTGGGATTCCCACCAGCAGCGCGATCAGCGACGACACGCCGACCATCAACAAGGTGTCGATGGCGCCTTGCAGTAAACGATCAGCCCACATAACCCAGCACCTCCACCTGTTGCGCCCAGTTCGCGGCGCGGTTGCGCAATTCTTCGGTGCCGTGGGGCGAGCCACTGACCGCCAGCAGCAGTTGCCCCAGCGCATGCCCCTGGATGCGTTCCACGCCGCCTTGCAGCAAACGCACGCGTCCGCCGAGGGCGCTGAACAGTGCGGCCAGGTCGGGCTCGTCGGTGTCGCTGCCGGTGAACTGCAAGCGCAGTACCACCGCTGCGTCGGAAGACGGCGCGTTGACCTGCAAACGGTTTTGCAACTCCGGCGGCAGCCCGTGTTGCAGCGGAGCCAACAGGGTTTTGCTGACCGCGTGCCGTGGGTTGCCGAATACTTGCCATACCGGGCCCTGCTCGACGATGCGCCCGTGTTCCAGCACCACTACGCGATCGCAGATTTCACGAATCACCGCCATTTCATGGGTGATCAGCACGATGGTCAGGCCCAGGCGCTGGTTGATTTCGCGCAGCAGGCTGAGGATCGACTGGGTGGTCTCCGGGTCGAGCGCCGAGGTGGCCTCGTCGCACAGCAGAATCTCGGGGTCGTGCACCAGCGCGCGGGCGATGCCCACACGCTGTTTCTGCCCTCCGGAGAGCTGCGCCGGATAAGACTTGTATTTGTCTTTGAGGCCCACCAGCTCCAGCAACTCACGCACTTTTTGCTCGCGCTGCGGTTTGGGCACGCCGGCGACTTTCAGCGGTAGCTCGACGTTCTGCCATACCGTTTTGGCCGACATCAGGTTGAAGTGTTGAAAGATCATGCCGATGCGCCGACGCAGTTCCACCAAGCGGTCTTCGTCGAAGTCGCCGATGTCCACTTGATCGATCAGCACCCGGCCACTGCTGGGTTGCTCCAGCCGGTTGATGGTGCGGATCAGTGACGACTTGCCGGCGCCGCTGCGGCCGATGATGCCGAACACCTCGCCGCGCTGGATCGTCAGGTCGATACCTTGCAGCGCATGCACGTTGCCGTCGTAGGTTTTGCCCAGGTTGATAAAGCGCACATGGGCACGGTTCAGGTCCGGGTGCAGTTCGGTCTGTTCGGCGTCCCTTGGCAGTACGCCCAGGTCGCGCAGTCGGGCGTTGGCGGCGGTCATTTTTTGGCTTCCCAGCCGACTTGGTAGAGCTTGCCGAGGGACTTGTCCAAGGCAGCGCGTACCACCGGCGAATGCTGGTAGATATCGACGAACTTGATCACGCGCGGGTCGGTTTTGCTTTTGGGCTGGATCACGAACTGGATCACGTATTCCGGGTGATCCAGGCCGTCGAACAGCAGCGCCGACTCGGCATCGAAGGTCTTCGACAAACGGATGTACGCCGGGTAGCCCTGCACCAGGTCGGCATCGTCATAGGCGCGCACCAGTTGCACGGCCTCGACTTGCAGGATCTTGATCTTCTTCGGGTTGCTGACGATGTCGTCTTCGGTGGCCTTGTAACCTACGCCCGGCTTGAGGGTGATCAGCCCGGCCTTGGCCAGCAATTGCAGGCCGCGCCCGCTGTTGATCGGGTCGTTGGCAATCGCCACGCTGGCGCCCTCGGGCAGGTCGTTGATGCTTTTGTATTTCTTCGAATACAGGCCGACGTTGTTGATGATGCCCGGCGCGAACGGCACCAGGTCAAAACCGGCGGCGGCCTTGGCGTTTTCCAGGAAGGGGATGTGCTGGAAGTAGTTCACGTCGATATCGCCGGCGGCCAGGCTGACGTTGGGCGCGATCCAGTCGGTGAATTCCACCAGCTCGACTTTCAGGCCTTGTTTGCCGGCCTCGGTCACGGCGGCTTCCAACGGAATGGCGAAGGCGGCGGTGGTGCCGATCTTCAACGGCGCATCGGCGGCGAATACGGCCGAGCTGAACAGGCCGAAGGCCAGGGCCAGTGCTTTGACTGGGTGGGTGAGTAAGGTCGTTTTCATCATGTTTTTCCAGTCATAAGGTGTTGGTAAGAACAATGCGGTCAACTGTGGGAGCTGGCTTGCCTGCTCCCACAGTTTTGATCAGTGCCGGTAGTGGGAACCGGTGTGTTGTTCGGGAAGGCGGGCGCTGCCTTGAAAGACTTTTTCACGCAGCGTCCCGCTCTCATACGCGGTTTTGTACGAACCACGGCGCTGCAACTCCGGCACCACCAGGTCGATGAAGTCCACGTAGCTTTCCGGCGTGACGATGCGCGTCAGGTTGAAGCCATCCAGCCCGGTCTCGCTGATCCAGGACTCCAACTCATCTGCCACCTGTTCGGGCGAGCCGACCAGGGTGATATAGCGCCCCCCCAACGCGTGCTGCTCCAGCAATTTGCGCCGGGTCCAGTCGTTGTTCTGCAGGTTCCTGGTGGCCGACTGGATCGCGTTGCTCTTCACGTACTGGATCGGTTCGTCCAGTTCGTACTGGGCAAAATCGATGGCGGTGGACGCCGAAAAGTGCGCCACGCCGGCTTCCGGGCTGGCGTAGCTCAGGTATTCGGCGTGTTTGGCCCAGGCCAGTTCCTCGGTGACGCCGACGATCACGTTGAGGCCCATGAACACCTTGATGTCATCCGGGTTGCGCCCGGCGGCCACGGCGCTGGCGCGCACCTTGTCCACCTGCACCTTGGTCGCAGCCTTGTTCTGCCCGCTGATGAATACGCACTCGGCGTGGCGCCCGGCGAACAGCAAGCCGCGATCCGAACTGCCGGCCTGGAACAGCACCGGCGTGCGTTGCGGCGAGGGTTCGCACAAGTGATAACCCTCGACCTGATAGAACTCGCCATGGTGCTCGACCTTGTGCACCTTGCCCGGCCGGGCATACACCCGCGCCTGCGGATCGTTGAGCACGGCGCCGTCTTCCCAGCTGCCTTCCCAGAGTTTGTAGAGCACCTCCAGGTACTCGTCGGCCTGGTCGTAACGGCGGTCATGCTCGACCTGCTCGGTGAGGCCCATGGCCTTGGCGGCGCTGTCGAGGTAGCCGGTGACGATGTTCCAGCCCACCCGGCCACGGCTGAGGTGATCCAGCGTGGACATGCGCCGGGCGAATAGATAGGGCGGCTCGTAAGTGAGGTTGGCGGTGAGGCCGAAACCGAGGTGTTCAGTCACCGCCGCCATGGCCGAGACCAGCAGCAACGGGTCATTCACCGGCAATTGGATCGACTCTTGGAGCGGCACGTCGATGGAGTTCTGGTAGACGTCGTACACGCCAACGATATCGGCGATAAACAGCCCGTCGAACAGCCCGCGCTCCAGGGTCTTGGCGAGCTCGGTCCAGTACTCGAGGGTTTTGTACTGGGTCGAGGTATCCCGCGGATGCGTCCACAGGCCGTGGTTGATATGCCCGATGCAGTTCATGTTGAAGGCATTGAGCAGGATCTTCTTTTTGCTCATCAGATCGTCCCCCGCAGTGGCGGGTTTGCATCGTTGAGGTAGTAATTGCCCACCGCGTGATATTTCCAGCGCACCGGGTCGTGCAGGGTGTGCACGCGGGCGTTGCGCCAGTGGCGGTCCAGGCCGTGCTCGGCCAGGGTTGCCTGGCTGCCGGCCAGTTCGAACAGGGTGCTGCCGGCGGCCAGGGAAATTTCGGTGCTCAAGGCGCGGACTTCAGCGACCGCGATGGAGGCTGCCGCTACCGTGTCGGCATTGCTGTCGGCCTGGGCGCGGTCGAGGACCTCGCCGGAGCGCTCCAGCAGTGCCTCGGCGGCATGCAGGCGAATGCTCAGGTGGCCGAAGCTCTTCAGGGTCAGCGGGTCTTCGGTGGCCTTGTCGCTGCCGGCGTCGATCCACGGGCGGGTCTTGGTACGCACGAAGTGCAGCGCATCCTCGAACGCCGCGCGGGCGATGCCCGTGTCGATGGCGGCGTGAAGGATCTGCGCCAAAGGGCCGACGGTGGTCGGGCGCTCGAACGCCGTTTGAAACGGAATCACGTCCTGGGCGGCGACCCACACGTTGTCGAACACCACCGAACCGCTGCCGGTGGTGCGCTGGCCGAAGCCGCTCCAGTCGTCGATCACGCTCAAGCCTTCGCTGTCACGCGGGACGAAGGCCAGTTGCTGCACGCCCTGTTCATCCACCACCGAGGTGGGAATGCGCTGGGCGTAAATCGCGCCGGTGGAATAGAACTTGCGGCCACGGATACGGAACCCGTCACCGTCGCGGGTGATTGAGGTGACGCGGTCGTGGGCCGTTTTGGTGCCCAGTTCCGCCAGGGCGTTACCGAAGCGCTGGCCGGCCAATACCTCGGCGTACAGGCGTTTCTGCTGCGCGGGGCTGCCGTTCACGCGCAGCACTTCCAGGGCATAGAAATGGTTCTGAGGAATCTGCCCCAGCGACGCATCTGCCTGGGCGATCAGCGCGATCACCTTGGCCAGGGTGACATTGGAAACGCCAGCGCCGCCATAGGCCTTCGGCACACTGATGCCCCACAGCCCGGAGCGCGAAAACACCTCCAGTTCGGGCAGCGGCAGGCGGCGCTCGCGGTCGCGCTGGGCGCTGTCGCGACGAAAGTCTTCGGCCAGGTCGCTGGCGACAATAAGGGCTTGTTCGTCGCTGGTGATGACCGCGACGGGGTGAGAGAAAGTCATGATGTTCTCCAGCTGTCTGGTCGGTTAAATCCAGGAGTGACGAGCAGGTAAAGTGCCGTTCAATCGATAGGCGCCGATGGCGTGATACTTCCAGCGCACCGGGTCGTGCAGGGTGTGCACCCGGGCGTTGCGCCAGTGACGGTCGAGGTTGAATTCGGCAAGGGTGGCGCGGCTGCCGGCCAGTTCGAAGAGCTTTTCGCTGACCAGCAGCGACACTTCGGTGGTCAGCACCTTGGCCTCGGCCACGGCGATGGATGCACGTGCGGCGGACTGGGCGGTGATCGGTGCGGCGTTGACCTGGTCGAGCACTTGGCCGGCCTTGCGCAGCAGCGCTTCGGCGGCGTGCAGTTCGATCTTCAGCTTGCCGATGTCGGCGATCACATACAGGTCATCGCTGGCCCGCTCGACGTTGGCGTCGATCCACGGGCGCGAGCGTTCGCGCACGAAGGCGATGGTGTCGTCGAGGGCGCCACGGGCGATGCCCGCGTCGATGGCGGCCTGGATCAGCTGCGAGACCGCGCCCTGGATGGTCGGGGTTTCGCCGAGGCGCCAGTTGTCGACCACCAGTTCGGCGTCCACCGGTACCTCGTTCAGCAGCACGGTGCCGCTGGCCGTGGTGCGTTGGCCAAAGCCGGACCAGTCATCGACGACGCGCAGCCCTTCAGTGCCACGGCGCACGAACGCCATGACCTGCTTGCCGTCATCGTTCAGCGCTTTGACTGCAACCCAATGCGCGAACAGCGCGCCGGTGGAGTAGAACTTCTGGCCGCTGATCACATAGCCATCGCCTGCGGCCGTGATGCGCGCCTTGAGCTCCAGGGTGTTTTTGGTGCCGCGTTCCGGGCCGCCATTACCAATGCGCCAGCCGTCGAGGACGCTCTGGAACAGTTGCTTTTTCTGGCGCTCGGTGGCGGCGCCCTGCAACAGATGCAGGATGCCGAAATGGTTCTGCGGGATCTGCCCGAGGGCCGGGTCTGCCGCGCTGATAATCGCGAACACCTCGGCCAGGGTCACGAACGATACCTGCGGTCCGCCGTATTCGCGGGGGATGGAAATACTGCCCAGGCCGCTGCGGGTGAACTGCTCGATGTGCGCCCACGGCAATTGGCGTTGCTGGTCACGCCTGGCGGCTTGCAGGCGCGCGGCCCGGGCCAGCTCGCGGGCGGCATCCAGCGCCTCTGCATCGTTACGCAGCACGGTGGCCGGCAACAGCAGAGGAGCAATATCCAGATCACTCTGGGGGGGTGTTAGAGCCAAGTTAGACATCAGCGCCGCTCCTTGGCTGCACGTAATGCCCTGGCGTTATGCACCGGGGTAATTCTGACCATACCGACCTCGCATTCAATGAAATAAAAACAAAAATCAGAGATGTCCGGTGGTCCGGTGCATATACCCTAAGCGTGTTAAATTTTTAAATAAACTAACTTATAGGAATATGCATAGAAGGGCGCTCATCCCGGCTCGCAGGGTGAACCGAGGGGGCGCGCTTGATAGGTCGATGCGATCCCGTGCGCCGGAGGCGGCACAGCGGCGGCAATGCGCAGCGTGCGTGCGGGTGCCCAGCGTGAATTGTTGCCGACGCGGTCCAGGATGCAGTAGGTCACTTCAAGCCGACAGTCGTCGCCACCTTCGATAATCAGCGTGGAGGGCACCCAGACCTGTATCGCCACCCCCACCTCCCGGGGCCCGATTTTCGGTAGGTCCATGCGGGCATCACCCCAGCGCAGGGTGATGGCGTCGCCGCTGGCCATATTCAGGTAGGGCTCGATGGTCAGAGGCACGCCGCGTCTTACCTGGCTTGCATTGACCCCGTGGCGGCGGATGGCCTCGGGCAGGCCCACGGGGGCGAGGTTCTGGTTTTCGTCGTGGTACAGGCGCGAAGGCTGGCCGCCAGGGCAGTGGGTCTTCACCCGTACTCGGGTCACGGCTGAGCAGGCCGCGCCATGGCCGACTTGCATGACGTGGTAATGGACCTGCGCGGGGCCATCGAGTACGAAACTCTCGGGCACTCGCAGATGGGTGGGCGTGCCGATCTTGCCAGCGGTCACCCGGCGAGCGGCGGCAAAGCAGTTGTTCCAGAACAGTTCGATCAGGTCACCTTCATCCATGCCGGGATACGGCGCGATGTCGACCTGCAAGTGGGTGGCGGCCAGTGCATTGATGCCATTGCCAATGGCCTGGGGCAGGGTCGGGGCGGTGAGCAGGGGGGGCGTCATAAGTCATCTCCTTGATGCAGCCAGCAGCCATCGTTCCGGGCTTTGGCGCGGGTATGCGCGGCGGACCGAACAGAACGATTCAGTGAGTAGCCGGGATAGGATCCAATCCTCTGGGCGCTAGATAAGAGCTTTAGGCAGGGAGCGTCAATGGCGGCAAAGGGCTAAACGGCGGGTTTGGGGAGATTCAGAAGGGTCTGACCGGTGCGGGGATATTCAGGTGGTTGGGACGGTGTGTTTTACCGTCTGGAATGAGGCCTCATTGTAGGAACGCGTTTGTGTGGGAGCTGGCTTGCCTGCGATGGCATCCATGCGGTGTGACTGATACACCGAGGTGTCTGCATCGCAGGCAAGCCAGCTCCTACAACGAGCGTGTCAGTGGGCGAGGAATTTGCTCAGGAACTGTCTGGTGCGCTCTTCCCGCGGGTTGGCGAACAGGGCCTTGGCTTCGCCTTGTTCGACGATCACGCCCTTGTCGAAGAAGATCACCCGGTTGGCCACGTCCCGCGCAAAGCTCATCTCGTGGGTGACGATGACCATGGTGCGGTTTTCTTCGGCCAGGCTGCGAATGGTCGCCAGCACTTCGCCCACCAGCTCGGGGTCGAGGGCGGAGGTGGGTTCGTCGAACAGAATCACTTCCGGCTCCATGGCCAGCGCCCGGGCAATCGCCACGCGTTGTTGCTGACCGCCCGAAAGACGCCGGGGGTAGGCGTCTTTCTTGCCCGCCAGGCCCACCCGCGCCAGCAGCTTGCGGCCCAGGGCCACAGCGGCTTCGCGGGGTATCTTCTTGACCACGGTCGGGCCTTCGATGACGTTCTCCAGCGCGGTGCGGTGCGGGAACAGGTTGAAGTTCTGGAACACGAAGCCCACGTGCTGACGCAGGCGTCGTACCAGGCCCTGTTGCTGGTTGAGCGGCTTGCTGCTGTCGATCTCGATGTCACCGACCTTGATGCGGCCACTGGTGGGTTGTTCGAGGAAATTCAGGCAGCGCAGGAAGGTGGTCTTGCCGGAACCACTGGGGCCGATGATGGCGATGACTTCGCCCTCCTTGACCTCAAGGTCGATGCCGTTGAGCACCACCTGACCCTTGAATTGTTTGGTCAGTTTTTCAACCACGATCATGCTTCAAGACTCCAGGTCATGCCGGTTGACCCGGTCTTCCAGACGATTTTGCAAATGCGCCAGGATGCTCGCCAAAATCCAGTAGATCAGGGCAGCAGAGAGATACATGGTGAAGATTTCGAAGGTCCGCGCCGACACCAGTTGCGCCTGGCGGAACAGTTCGGGCACCTGGATGGTGGCGGCCAGCGCCGTGTCCTTGACCAGCGAAATGAAGCTGTTGCCCAGCGGTGGCAACGCTGTGCGCATCGCCTGCGGCAGGATGGCCCGGCGCAGGGTCTGCGCGCGGGTCATGCCGATACTGGCTGCGGCTTCCCACTGGCCGCGCTCGATGGAACCGATGGCGGCGCGCAGGATTTCACAGGCGTAGGCGGCCATGTTCAGCGAAAAGCCGATCATGGCCGCCGGGATCGGATCCAGCTCGATGCCCACTTGCGGCAAGCCGTAGTAGATCAGGAACAGCTGCACCAGCAAGGGCGTGCCGCGAAAGAACGACACGTAGACTCGGGCGAGCCAGCTCACCGACTTGAAGCGCGACAGGCGCATCAAGGCCAGGCCGAAGCCCAGCAGCAAACCGAAGAACATCCCGCCGAGGCTGAGGATCACCGTGTAGTACGCGCCCTTGAGCAGAAAGGGCGCGGAGTCCAGCGCGAGTTGGAAACCTGCTTCCATTATTGAGTGACGTCAGCGTTGAAGTACTTCTCGGACAGCTTCTTCAAGGTGCCGTCGGCGCGCAGTTTGTCGAGGGCCTTGTTCACTGCGTCGAGCAGTTCCGGCTCGCCTTTGCGCAGAGCGATACCTGCTTCCTGACGGGAGAAGGCATCACCGGCCACCGAGGTGTCCTTGGCTTTCTTGGCGTATTCCAGCGCGGCCAGACGATCGATCAGGATGGCGTCGATACGGCCGATGCGCAGGTCCTGGAACTTGGTCGGGTCGTCGTTGTAGGTCTTGATGATGGCTTTAGGTTGATTGTCCTTGAGCCATTGCTCGTAGTTGGTGCCCAGGCCCACGCCGACTTTCTTGCCGGCCAGGTCGTCGGCGGTCTTGATGGTGCCGACATTCTTGGTCAGTACCAGCGCCTGAATACCGGAGACGGTGTAGGGCTTGGAGAAGTCGTACTTCTTCTTGCGCTCTTCAGAGATGGTCACTTGGTTGACCACAGCGTCCAGACGCTTGGATTCCAGGGCGGCGAGGATGCCGTCCCATGGCGTGGCTTGCAGCTTGACTTTCACGCCCAGCTCCTTGGCCAGCGCTTCGGACAGCTCCACTTCGAAACCGCTGAGCTTGCCGCTTTCGTCGACGAAGCTGAACGGTGGGTAGGTGCCTTCCAGGCCGATCTTGATCTCGCCTGCCTTTTTGATGCTGTCCAACTGCTCACCTGCGACCGCCTGGCCCATCAGGCCAGCCCCGAGTGCCAGGCCTAAAGTGCCAACCAGCAATGTGCGACGCAATACAGAAATAGTCATGAAGAGCCCCTGTGTTTTTTATGTTGAGCGAAGCAGGTGACGCGGTAGTCGTATCCTGCCTTAAAGCGCGTAGCGCGTCTTCGCCTACGGCGCGATGATAGAGCGGGTTTTTAAGACTTGAAAATAATATAAATTAAATCTGATATTCCATTAAAGAATAAATAGTCGTCTTATGTGGGAGCTGGCTTGCCTGCGATAGCGGTGGACCAGTCAGTACATTGCTCGCTGATAG
>NZ_JBSVVZ010000086.1:0-22393 GCF_054071875.1 Pseudomonas sp. SDO524_S393
GTGACCCGCCGTAAGGGCGGAACCAATATCAGCCATCACCCAAATAACGGATATGTCCCCAGGCCCGACCAACGGAGACTTGCGCCCCTCCAATTTCCTTGTTAGCTTTTCACAAAATGTTAACGATAACATTTGCTCTAACAATAAAAACAAAACAGAGACCCACGCCATGAAAATGCTTCCGAAAACCCTGTGTTTGTTGGCTGTAAGCATCACCCTCGGCTCCACTTCCCCGGCCTTTGCCGACGCCGCCAAGCCGCTGCGCATCGGCGCCTCCTTCCAGGAAATCAACAACCCTTATTTCGTCACGATGAAAGACGCGCTGGAACAGGCCGGCGCGACCATCGGCGCGAAGCTGATCGTCACCGACGCCCGCCACGATGTGTCCAAGCAAGTCAGCGATGTCGAAGACATGCTGCAAAAGGGCATCGATATCCTGTTGATCAACCCCACGGATTCGGTGGGCGTGCAGTCGGCGGTCAAATCCGCCCATGCCGCCGGCGTGGTGGTGGTCGCGGTGGACGCCCAGGCCGACGGCCCGCTGGACGCCTTCGTCGGTTCGAAAAACTTCGACGCCGGCTTCCAGGCCTGCGAATACCTGGCCAAAAACATCGGCGACAAAGGCAACATCGCGATCCTCGATGGCATCGCCGTGGTGCCGATCCTCGAGCGCGTGCGCGGTTGCAAGGAAGCCGTGGCCAAGCACCCGGACATCAAGATCGTCAGCATCCAGAACGGCAAGCAGGAACGTGACCAGGCGCTGACCGTCACCGAAAACATGCTGCAGGCCCAGCCCACCCTCAAGGGCATTTTCAGCGTCAACGACAACGGCTCCCTCGGCGCGCTGTCGGCTATCGAAGCCAGTGGCCTGGACGTGAAACTGGTGAGCGTCGACGGAGCGCCGGAAGCGATCAAGGCGATCCAGAAACCGGGCAGCAAATTCATCGCCACCTCGGCCCAATACCCTCGCGACCAGATCCGCCTGGCCCTGGGCATCGCCCTGGCCAAGCACTGGGGCTCGCAAGTGCCCGCCACCATTCCGGTGGACATCACCTTGATCGACCAGGCCAAGGCCAAGGACTTCAGCTGGTAAGTCGCCCAGGCCCCACGCCAATCGTGGGGCCCAGGTCATTCTTCTGAGCACGGGGTCGGCGGTATGAGCAGTCTTCTGAAGCTGGAAAATATCTGTAAGCGTTACCCGGGGGTGCAGGCCCTCAAGTCCATCAACCTGCAAGTGGAACGCGGTGAGATCCATGCCTTGCTCGGTGAAAACGGTGCGGGCAAATCGACCCTGATGAAGATCCTCGGCGGTGTCGAGCATCAGGACGAAGGACAGATCCTGATCGATGGCCAGGCGCAGCAGTTTGCGACCTACCGTGATGCGATCGCCGCCGGCATCGGCATCGTGTTCCAGGAATTCAGCCTGATTCCCTACCTTACGGCGGTGGAAAACATCTTCCTCGGCCATGAGCTGAGCAATCGCTTCGGCCTGTTGCGCAAGCGCGAGATGGTCGAAGCCAGCGAGGCCCTGTTCAAGCGCCTGGGGGTAAGCATCGACCTGCAATGCGCGGTCAGGCACCTGAGCGTGGCCGAGCAGCAGTTCGTCGAGATCGCCAAGGCCCTGGCCCTGGACGCGCGCCTGCTGGTGCTCGACGAACCGACGGCGACGCTCACGCCGAGTGAAGCCGAGCTGTTGTTCGACATCATGCGCGAGCTCAAGCGCCAGGGCGTGGCGGTGATCTTTATCTCGCACCACCTGGAGGAGATTTTCCAGGTGTGCGACCGCATCAGCGTGCTGCGCGATGGCGGCAATGTGGGCGTGACAGACGTGGCCGACAGCGATATCGACCGCCTGGTGGAAATGATGGTGGGGCGTCGGCTGGAAAGCAGTTTCCCGCCCAAACCGGTCACCGAGCGCGGGCCGCTGGTGCTGGAGGTCAAGGATATCCAACTGGTGCGCAACGGCCCCCACAACAGCTTTCAATTGCACAAGGGCGAAATTCTCGGCTTTGCCGGGCTGGTCGGTTCCGGCCGCACGGAGCTGGCGCTGGGGGTGATGGGCGCACTGCCGTCGGTGAGCAAGGACGTGTGGCTGCGCGGTGAAAAAGTCAGCCTCGATGACCCCGCCCAGGCCCTGGCCCATGGCATCGGCCTGTTGCCGGAGAGCCGCAAGAGCGAAGGGCTGATCACCGATTTCAGCATTCGCGAAAACATCTCCCTGAACAACCTGCCCAAATACCAGAACGCCTCGGGCCTGATCGACAAGGGCCGCGAATGCGCGAGTGTCGAGGGCTTGATGAAGCAGTTGTCGATCAAGGCGCCCAGCGGCGAAAGCCGGGTGCTGAACCTCAGTGGCGGCAACCAGCAGAAGGTGGTGATCGCACGCTGGATCAACCACCACTGCGACGTGCTGGTGTTCGACGAACCCACCCGTGGCATCGACGTCGGCGCCAAGGCACAGATCTACGCGCTGATGCGCAGCCTCACCGAACAGGGCTACGCGATCATCATGATTTCTTCCGAATTGCCCGAAGTCATCGGCATGTGCGACCGCGTCGCCGTGTTCCACAAGGGCGCCATCGTCAAGGTACTCGAGGCGTCTGCCGTCAATCCTCAAGAGGTCATGCGCCATGCAACAGGGGGCTCAAGTGAATATGTCCATTAACGCCGCAGGCACGGGCCGCCTGCGCCTGAACCTGGCGCGGCTGGTGCGTTCGCCGGCGTTCTATCCCTTTGTCGGGCTGGTGGTGGTCACCCTGGTGATGATCCTTGCCAGCGACACCTTCCTGACCACCAGCAACCTGTCGAATATCGCGCGCCAGGTGTCGATCAACGCGATCATCGCCGTGGGCATGACCTGCGTGATTCTCACCGGCGGCATCGACCTGTCGGTGGGCCCGGTGATGGCGCTGTCCGGCACCCTCACGGCTGGCCTGATGGTCGCCGGCCTGCCGCCAGGCCTGGCGATTGGCGCAGGGATGCTGATCGGCGTGGCCTTCGGTATCGGCAACGGCCTGTTCGTCGCCTACCTGCACATGCCGCCGATCATCGTCACGCTGGCGACCATGGGCATCGCCCGTGGCCTGGGCCTGATGTACACCGATGGCTACCCGATCTCGGGGCTGCCGGAGTGGTTCGGTTTTTTTGGGCGCCAGAGCCTGTTCGGCATCGAAGTGCCGATCCTGATCATGCTGGTCACTTATCTGGCCGCCTATGTGCTGCTCCAGCACACCCGCGTGGGCCGCTACATCTATGCCATCGGCGGCAATGAAGAGGCGGTGCGGTTGTCGGGCGTGCGCGCGGCGCGTTTCAAGTTGCTGGTGTATGGCATCAGCGGCCTCACGGCGGCGATTGCCGGGCTGGTGCTGACCTCGCGCCTGATGAGCGGCCAGCCGAATGCCGGTGTGTCGTTCGAGCTGGACGCGATTGCCGCCGTGGTACTGGGCGGGGCGTCGATTGCCGGCGGGCGCGGGGTCATCGTCGGCACCTTGCTCGGCGCCATGCTGCTGGGCGTACTGAACAACGGACTGAACATGCTCGGGGTCTCGCCCTACGTCCAGAGCGTGATCAAGGGCGGGATCATTTTGCTGGCGATCTTTATCAGCCGTCAGCGCCATCGTTAAACCTCTTACAAGAACAGGACCGAACACCATGGACAAGCACACTGAAATGCAAGCCGTCGTCTGCCACGGCCCCAAAGACTACCGTCTGCAACACATCAGCAAACCCAAGGCGCGCGCCCATGAACTGGTGATCCGGATCGCCGCGTGTGGCATCTGCGCCAGTGACTGCAAGTGCCACTCGGGCGCGGCGATGTTCTGGGGCGGCGACAACCCGTGGGTCAAGGCGCCCGTGGTACCGGGCCATGAATTTTTCGGGTATGTGGTGGAGGCGGGCGAGGGCGCCGAAGAGCACTTCGAGGTCAAGGTCGGCGACAAGGTGATCGCCGAACAGATTGTGCCGTGCGGCAAGTGCCGCTTCTGCAAGTCGGGCAAGTACTGGATGTGCGAAGTGCACAACATCTTCGGCTTCCAGCGTGAAGTGGCCGAAGGCGGCATGGCCCAGTACATGCGCATCCCCAAGACCGCCATCGTGCACAAGATTCCCGAATCGGTATCCCTGGAAGATTCGGCGCTGGTGGAGCCGATGTCCTGCTCGATCCACACCGTCAACCGCGGCGATATCCAACTCGATGACGTGGTGGTGATCGCCGGTGCCGGCACCCTGGGCCTGTGCATGGTGCAGGTGGCGGCATTGAAAACCCCGAAAAAGCTGGTGGTGATCGACATGGTCGACGAGCGCCTGGAACTGGCGAAAAAATTCGGCGCCGATGTGGTGATCAACCCGGCCCGGGACAATGCCCGCGAGATCATCAACGGCCTCACCGATAGCTACGGCTGCGACGTGTACATCGAAACCACCGGCGTACCGGCGGGCGTGACCCAAGGGCTGGAGCTGATTCGCAAGCTCGGGCGGTTTGTCGAGTTCAGCGTGTTTGGCGCTGAAACCAGCGTCGACTGGTCGATCATCGGCGACCGCAAGGAACTGGACGTGCGCGGCGCCCACCTTGGCCCGTATTGCTACCCGATTGCCATCGACCTGTTCGAACGCGGCCTGGTCACTTCCAAAGGCATCGTCACCCATGACTTCCCGCTGGATGACTGGGCCGAAGCCTTCGACCTGGCCAATTCGACCAAGTCGATCAAGGTGCTGTTGAAGCCGGTGGTGTGAAGATGGACTACGTGATGGGGGTCGACATCGGCACCCAGAGCACCAAGGCACTGCTGGTGGATGGTCAGGGACAGATCATCGCCCAGCACAGCCAGGGGTATCGCGTGGATACCCCGAAGGTGCGCTGGGCCGAGCAATGGCCGCAGGTCTGGCTGGACGCCGTCGAGACCTGCGTGGCGCAGTGCATGGCCAAGGCCGGCGTGCCGAAGGCGCAGGTCAAGGCGTTGTGCATCAGTAGCCTGTACGGTGGCTCGGGCATTGCGGTGGATGCGCAGATGACGCCGCTGCACCCGTGTCTGATCTGGATGGACCGTCGCGCCGGCGAACAGGTGGCCTGGGTGCGTGAACACGTGGACCTGGAGCGCCTGTTTCAGATCACCGGCAATTCGGTGGACAGCTACTACGGCTTCACCAAGATGCTCTGGCTCAAACAGCACCAGCCCCAGGTGTGGGCCAACACCCGCTACCTGTTGCCGCCCAACAGCTATATCAACTGGTGCTTCACCGGCGAGCTGGCGGTGGACCACAGCAGCGCCGGCAATATCGGTGGGGTCTACGATGTGCAGGCGCGCAACTGGTCGGGCGAAATGCTCGATGCATTGGGCATTCCGCGGGCGATGATGCCGCAGCGGCTGGTGCATTCCGGTGACGTCGTGGGCGGTTTGCAGGAACACTGGGCCACGCGCCTGGGCTTGCCGGCGGGCATGCCGGTGCTGGCCGGTGGCGTCGATGCGGCCATGGCCACGTTGGCGGCGGGTGTCACCCAGCCGGGCAACCATGTGGCGATGATCGGCACCAGCATGTGTTGGGGTTATCTGAACCAGCAGGTGGATGCGCGTCACGGTCTGGTCAGCATGCCCCACGTCTACAACGGGCACCGCGACCTGTACATCTTTGGCGGTGCGATTACCGCCGGAGCGTCGGTCAGTTGGTTTCGCGAGCAGTTCTGCCAGGCTGAAGAGCAACAGGCCAAGGCCGCCGGCCAGGACAGCCTGGCGTTGCTGGAGCAGGCCGCGACGAAGGTTCCGGCGGGCAGCGAGGGCTTGCTGTTCCTGCCGTACCTGATGGGCGAGCGCAGCCCGGTGTGGGATGACCGCGCCAGCGGCAGTTTTGTCGGGCTGAACCTCTATCACAGCCGCATCCACCTGTACCGCGCGGTGCTGGAGGGCGTGAGTTTTGCCCTGCGCCACAACATCGAAGCGGGCACGCGCGGTGCGCAGTCGCTGGACCCGCGCTTGATCGTGGTCGGCGGCGCGAGCCATTCGGACCTGTGGATGCAGATCATCGCGGATGTCACACGCTACCCGGTGTACACCATCGTGCAGGAAGTGGAAGCGGCCCTGGGCGCGGCTTTGCTGGCAGCCCATACGGTGGGGTTGGTGAGTGATGGGCAGATGGACAAGGGGTGGGTGCAGCTGGAACTTCGGGCGGAGCCCAAGGCGGAACATGTCGAGGCCTATGACCGTGCGTTTGACCAATACCTGAAGCTGTATCCGGCGCTGAAACCGATCATGCATAACCTGCAAACCCACTGAATCAACACAATCGAATGTGGGAGCTGGCTTGCCTGCGATTACGGTGTATCAGTACCAGATGGATTGGCTGACACTCCGCCATCGCAGGCAAGCCAGCTCCCACAGGGATCTTCATCGTCTATGGAACAGTGACCATGAACGCAGCCTTTGATTTCACCCACCACCGCATCCTCGTCACCGGTGCCTCCAGCGGCATCGGTCGCGAGATCGCCAAACAGCTTATCGCCAGCGGCGCCGAAGTCTTCGCTCTGGGCCGTGACGCCAATGCGCTGTCTCAACTCGGCTGCCACACCTTGTGCCTGGACATCGCCGACAGCGTCGCTCTTGATGCGGCCCTGCAAGACTTGCCAGCGCTGCACGGCCTGGTCAATTGTGCGGGCATCTCGCGCCTGGAACCCGCTGCCGCCATCAGCGCCGAGGCGTTCGACCAGGTGATGAACGTCAACGCCCGCGCCGCAGCGCAAGTCGCCAGCCGCGTGGTGACGAGGATGATCGACGCGCAGATCGCCGGCAGTATCGTCAATGTCTCCAGCCAGGCCTCGTTGGTAGCGCTGGATGACCACCTCGGTTATTGCGCTTCCAAGGCCGCGCTGGATGCGATCACCCGGGTGCAGTGCGCCGAATGGGGCCGCTTTGGCATTCGCGTGAACAGCGTCAACCCTACGGTGACGCTCACGCCGATGGCCGCCATGGCCTGGTCCGATCCGGCCAAGCGTGACCCGGCGCTGGCCGCCATTCCGCTCGGGCGTTTCGCCGAAACGGCGGAAGTGGCGCTGCCGGTGTTGTTCCTGTTGAGCCAGGCCGCGAGCATGATCAGCGGGGTCAGCCTGCCGGTCGATGGCGGCTACACCAGCCGCTAGCCGTTTTCCAGCCGACCGGCAATCACCACCTTGTCGCGCGGCTTGTACGGATCTTCCAGGCGGTCGAGCAGCAGGCGCACCGCGCTGCTGCCGGCCAGGGAGGCGTCGTGGGCGACGCAGGCGATAGGCACGCCGAAGATGTCGGCGAAGGGCAAGCGGTCGATGCCGCAGATGGTCAGGCTGTCGTGGGGGATGTTGTGCATGCGCAGCGCCCGCAGCGCACCCAGGGTGATCAACTGGTTGAAACCCATGATCGCGTCCGGCGCGGCGTGTTCGGCCAGGTAGTCGAGGGTGTGCAGGTAAGAGGGCATCAGTGTGTAGTCGCCGGCCTGCACTTCGACCTGCACCTGGGGGTGTCCGGCGAGCACTTCGCGCAGGCCCTTGAGGCGTTCGACGGTGATGCGCGAATGTTCGGGGCCGGTCAGTACCAGCAGGCGCTTGAGGTTGGGGGTCTGGCGCAGCAGGTAGTGTGCGGCCTGGATACCGCTGTGGTAGTTGTCGAGCACCACGCGGCTGAACGGGCTGTCATGGATCGTCCGGTCGAGCAGCACCACCGGGGTCTTGCCATTGCCCAGGCGCTCCAGGTAATCGGGCTGGTAGTTCGGTTCATCCGAGACCGGCGACAGGATGATCCCCGCCACGCGGTAGCCCAGCAGGGTGTCCACCGCCTTGCTTTCCAGTTCTTCCAGTTCATCGGTGTCCACCAGCATGATGGTGTAGCCGTGTTGCTTGGCCTCGCGGGAAATCGCCTTGATCATTTCGCTGTAGAACGGGTTGTCCACCGAGGCGGTGATCACGCCGATGATCAGGCTTTCGCTGCGCTTGAGCCCGCGGGCGAAGGCGTTGGGCACGTAGTCCAGCTCCCGCGCCACTTCGAGGATGCGCGCCAGGGTGGCCGGCTTGACCAGGTCGGGCTTGCTCAGTGCACGGGACACCGTGATGGTGGTCATGCCGACCCGTTTGGCGATGTCACTGATGGTGACGGACTTTTTCTTGTTCATCGGCAAGGCTGCAAAGGAAAACACCCGCAGGCTAGCACGCGCGGCGGGAGTTGGTGGTTCAAATCAGCGGGTCCCAGCGCTGCGACCAGTCACTTTCCGCCTTGACCACATCGCGCAGCAACCCCAGGGCCTGTTGCAGCACCGCCGAATCCCGCGCCCGCGAATACACCAGGAAGGTCGGGAAGTTGAACTCCGGGGCCTTGGGCACGCGTTGCATCACGCCGCTGTCCAGGTAGCTCTGGACCACGCGGGTGCGGAAGTAGCCGGCACCGCCATTTTCCAGGATGTACTGCAACGCCAGCGGGCCGAGGTTGAAGCTCAGCGCGGCGCGAGCCTTGTCGGGCAGGGCGGTGTCATGCTGCTGGCGAAAGCCCGGGCCCCAGTCGATGTACACGTAGGGCTCGGGCTTGCTCACCAGTTGCACCAGGATCAGTTTTTCCTCCAGCACCTGCTCCACCTGCAACCCCGGCCAGTATTGCGGCTGGAACACCAGCGCCGCATCGAGCACGCCCAGCTCCAGCTGGCGCAGCAGGTAGTCGCCTTCACGCACTTCGGTGCGCAGGGCATGCCCGGGGATGTGTTCGCGCAGGGCCTGGGCCCAACCGAGCATCAATGGGTTGCACAGGCTGACTTCGCCGCCGATATGCAGCACGTTGCGGTAGCCGTCGGGCAGCGGCAGGTCACGCCGCGCGGCTTCCCAGGTTTGCAGCAACTGGTTGGCGTACACCACGAACGCCTCGCCGTCGGCGGTCAGCCGCGCACCGGCGCGGTTGCGCACGAACAGCGTGCTGCCCAGTTGGCTTTCCAGGCTCTTGACCCGTGCGGTGATGGCGGTCTGGGTGACGTGCAGTTTCTCGGCGGCGGCAGCCAGGCTGCCGCAGCGGGTGATTTCGAGGAAGGTGCGTGCCAGTTCGATGTCCATGAAGCCCCCGGAGTGAAGGCGGTCATTGTAGAGCGATGCCGGCGGGGAATGCGATCCGTGCGGGGCTCATTCCCAGATGCCGGTGTCCAGGCAGCGTGCCGACGGCGGTGGTTGCCGACCGTCGACCAGAAAACCGCCCAGCCATTGCTGCACGCAGTCCCGGGCCAGGGCAGAGGACTGGGTGGGTTCCTTGAGCAACAGCTGCTCGACACCGGACGCCAGTGGCTCCCCAGGCTCGGTATTGACCAGCACCATGCGCGCGACACGCTCCGGAAACAACGTGCCGTAGCGGCTGCCGAGCCGGGTGGCTTCGGCGTTGCCGAGGAAGTTGAGTTGCGCCTCGCCCAGTTGTGCGCGCACATACTCCATGTCCCGGGCGGCCTGTTCGACACCAGCGGTTTGAGCCAGGTCGCGGGGGCTCAGCTCGATCACGTCGTAGCGGTTGACCAGGGTACGGTAGGCCGGAGTGGCGTAGGACTCCCAGCGGCTGGCCAGATGAATGGCGAAGGTGCCGTCCCGGGCGATCTTCAGGTCGCCCGATTGGGTGAAGACCACGCCTTCGCGGTTCAGCGGATCGCGGGCGCCGACGCGGGTCAGTTTCAGGCGCAGGCTGCCGCGCCCGGGTCGGGCATGGTCGCGCGGCACGCTCACGATGCCGCACTGGGTGCGCCCGATGACCTCGGGGTCCAGGCGCTCGAAGTCGGGAAGGGGGCAGTCCAGCAGCCAGTCGATGGTGGTTGGGGTGATCAGCGTTTGGGCCGGGGCCAGGCTCGCTGCGAACCAGACGCAGCCGGCCAGCAGGCTACTTGCAAGGGTGCGGGGTTTCATCGAAGGGTCCGGTCAGCCGTGAGATAGCGGCTTTTTTACCAAGGACCCCGGGTAGAAAAATGTAAGGTGATTAAACGGTTGGTGTACGAAACCAGACTTTCGTTTATCGGACTTCGCTTTGCCAGCCGCCGCCCAATGCCTTGTACAAGGCGATGCTGGCTTGCAGGCGTGACAGGCGCAGTTGCACGGTGAGGTCCTGGGCGGCGTACAGCGTGCGTTGGGTTTCGAGTACGGTCAGCAAGTCTTCGGCACCGGCCTGGTAGCGGCTCTCGGCGATTTGAAAGGCCGATTGCGCCTCCTGCAGCTCTTCACCCTGCCATTGGCGTTGCTGGTCGAGACGGGTGATGCTGGCGAGGGCCTTTTCCACGTCGGCAAAGCCGTTGATGATTGCGCCGCGATAGGTTTGCAACAGCTCGTCCTGGCGTGCACGGGCCTTGTCGCGCTCGGCGCTCAGGCGGCCATTGTTGAAGATCGGCGCTACCAGCCCCGAGGTCAGGGTGTAGAACGGGCTGCGCAGAATGTCCTCGGCCTTGTAGGCGCCGGAACCGAGGGTCGCTCCCAGCGTGAAGGTGGGCAGCATCGCGGCACGGGCGACAGTGACGTCAGCACTGGCCGCCGCCAGTTGAGCCTCGGCCTGGGCAATATCGGGACGGCGACTCAGCAACTGGCTGGGCACGCCCGGGCCGATGCTCGGCCAGGTGAGGGCCTGGAACGGCTCGTCGTCCAACTGCAGCGCCTGTACCGGTTGGCCGAGCAGCGCGGCCAGGGTGATCAGGGACTCTTCCGCCAGTTGCTGGATCAATGGCAACTGCCGTTGCTGGCTGGCCACCAGGCTCTTTTGCTGGGCCAGTTCCAGGGCCGTCGCGGAACCGGCGGCGTAGCGGGTCTGGACCAGTTCGAGCACATTGCGCGCGTTGGCCAGGTTCAACTCGGCGATCTGCTGGCGTTGGCGCGCGGCAAGGGTTTGCGCGTAGCGGTCGGCGACGTTGCCGAGCAAGGTCAGTTCCACGGTGGCCTGGTCGAACTCGCTGGCCCGCAGGCTGTGCAAGGCGCTGTCCCGGGCGGCGGCACGGCCGCCCCAGAAGTCCACCTCGTAGCTGGCGCTGAGGTTGGCATCGTAGCTGTTCACGGTCCGGTTGCTTTGCGTGGCATTCAGGTCCGAGTTGCCGCTGCCGCGCAGCAGCCGTTCGCGGCTGGCGGTGAGGTTGAACTTCACCTCCGGCAGCAGCGGCGCCCCGGCGATCACCGCGCTGGCCTGGGCCTGGCGTACACGGGCGATGGCCGCGGCCACATCGAAACTGTCACGGCGCGCCTGATCGACCAGCCGGTTCAACTGCGGGCTGCCGAATTGGGTCCACCAGCGCTGGTTGGTGGCCTGGGCCGCTTCACGCTCGGCGAACTGCCAGGCGGCTGGCGCTGCGATGCCGCTGTCGACGGCTGCCGGGTTGCCTGTGCAGGCGTTGAGCAACAGACCCAGGCTGATCAGCGACAGGTGCGAAGGAAGGGATCGTTTATTCACTGGTCAACGCCTTAACCGGATCGAGCCGGGCAGCTTTACGGGCCGGCATGAAGCCGAATACGACGCCGGTGACCAGCGCACAGCCAAACGCGCCCAGCACGGCCACCAGGGAAAACTGCACCGCCACCTTGGCCAGCACCAGCACGCCGCCCACCAGCAGGGCCAGGCCGATGCCGCACAGGCCGCCGACCACCGAAAGCATCACCGCTTCGGTGAGGAACTGACGCAGGATGTCGCGCTGACGTGCGCCGGTGGCCATGCGAATACCGATCTCGCGGGTACGCTCGCGCACTGTCATGAGCATGATGTTCATCACGCCGATCCCGCCCACCAGCAGGGAAATCGCCGCGATCGAGCCCAGCATCAGCGACAGCGTATTCTGCGTGCGCGCTTCGGCCTGGATCATCGCGGCGTTGTTGGTCAGCTCGTAGTCGCGCTTGCCGTTGTGCAGGCGCTGCATCAATTGGTCGATGGCCACTTCGGCGTCATGCACCTTGCGGGCATCGGCCGCAGCGATCACTACGTATTCGGGGTTGTAGCTGCCGAACAGGCGCACGCTGGCGGCGGTATACGGGATGGCGATGCGGTCGTCGCTGTCTTTGTTGCCGGAGGTGGCGCCTTTTTCCGCGAGCACGCCGATCACCTGGAACGGCACGTTTTCGATCAGGATGTACTGGCCGATCGGGCTGACCTGGCCCTTGAACAGTTTTTCGCGGATCCGGTGGCCGATCACCGCGACCGTGGCCCCGGCGCGTTCATCGGCGGCGGTGAAGTAACTGCCCTCGACCACCGGCCAGTTGAAGATATCCGGGAAGTTGGTGTCGTTGCCGCCCACGTAGGCCATGTAGTCCACATTGCCGAAACGCACCCCGGCCTCGCTGCCGTTGACCGGCATGATGCGCTGCACCTGGGGCAGGGCTGCCAGTGCATTGACGTCATTGAGGGTGACGATGCCCAGCGGTGTACGCGGGTTGGGTGATGAGCCACTGAGGTAGATGATGTTGGAACCGAACGCGCCCATCTGCGCCATCACCTGGCGCTTGCTGCCTTCGCCCACCGCCAGCATCACCACTACCGACGCCACGCCGATGATGATGCCCAGCAGCGTCAGCGCGGTGCGAAAGCGGTTGATCCACATCACCCGCCAGGCGGCCTGCACGGCATCGGCCAGTTCGGCTTTCCAGGCGCCGTTGTGTTCGGCACCGTCGGCCAGGCGCTGGCGCAGGTCCACCGCTTGCAGGGCGCCGGCGTTGGCCGGCGCCGGTACGTGGCTGTCGCTGGCGGCGGAGTCGCTGATGATCAGGCCGTCGCGGATCTCGATGATGCGATTGGCCCGCGCCGCCACTTCGCGGTCGTGGGTGATCAGGATCACCACGTGGCCCTGGCCGGCCAGTTCGTCGAGCAGGGTCATCACCTCGGCGCCGCTGTGGCTGTCGAGGGCGCCGGTGGGTTCGTCGGCCAGGATGATATGGCCGCCGTTCATCAGCGCGCGGGCGATCGACACGCGTTGTTGCTGACCACCGGACAACTGGTGTGGCCGGTTGCCCGTGCGCTCGGCCAACCCCAGGCGGGTGAGCAGGGCGTGTGCACGGGCGTGGCGCTCGGCGGCGCTGATACCGGCGTAGATCGCCGGCATCTCGACGTTTTCCTGGGCCGAGCCCGACGGGATCAGGTGGTAGCCCTGGAACACGAAACCAAACGCCTCACGGCGCAGCCACGCCAGCTCGTCGCTGTCCAGGCGGGCGACGTTTTCCCCGGCGAACAGGTAGTCGCCGACGCTGGGGCGGTCGAGGCAACCGAGGATGTTCATCAGCGTCGACTTGCCGGAACCTGAAGCGCCGACAATCGCGACGAATTCCCCGGCGTGGATCGACAGGTCGATCCCGCGCAGCACATCGACCTGCGGGCTGTCGCCGCCGCCGTAGGACTTGCGGATGTTCTTGAGTTCGATCAGGGGCGTGGTCACCTCAACCCCCGTTGCCGTCAGCCGGGCCGATCAACAGGTGATCACCTTCGTTGAGGCCGTCGAGCACCTGCACCCGCAAGCGGTCGCTGATGCCCAGGCGCACTTCACGTTCTTCAATACGCCCATTCTCGGCCACCACGCGGGCGATCTGGCGGTCGGCGCTGCTGGTGCCCAACAGAGCGGCGACAGGGGCGGTGAGGGCGTCCTTGACCTGGCTTGCGACGAAAAACACTTGGGTGGTCATTTCGGCCATCAGTGCGTTGTCGGTGTTGTCCACGTCCAGCAGCACGGTGTACAGCACCACGCGGCCGGTGCCGCTCTTGCTCGAGCTGGTGGGGCTGCCGCTGCCCTGGCTGGTTTCGTTGAGGGGCTTGGGCGGGATCGGCAGGATCTGCCGCACGGTACTGGTCCAGCGCCGGTTGCCGCCGCTGAGGGTGGTGAAGTAGGCGGTCATGCCGGGTTTGACGTGGCCGATATCGGCTTCCGAGACTTCGGCCCACACGGTCATTGGCGACAATTTGGCGATGCGCAGGATCAATGGTGTCTGTTGCTGGGCGTTGAGGGTCTGGCCGACGCGGGCGTCCACCGCCACCACGGTGCCGGCCATCGGCGCATAGATCCGCGTGTAGCCGAGCTCGGCTTCGTCACTGCGCAGGCTGGCCTGGGCCTGAAGGATCTGCGCCTGGAACATGTCGACCCGCGCCTGGGTGGCGCTCAGTTCGGCCTTGGCGGTCTGCACGTCTTCTTCGCGGGTGGCATTGCCGGCGGCCAGGCGCTGCTGGCGTTGGTACTTCTGGCGCGCCAGTTCATGCAGGGCGCGTTGTTCCTGCAATTGCGCCTTGAGGTTTTCGATGGCGTAGCGACTGGCGTCGAGCTTGGCCTTCTGAGTGGAAGGGTCGATTTCCACCAGCAACTGGCCCTCTTTGACCTGGTCGCCGGCCTCGACGTGGATCTTCTGGATCTGCCCGGACGCCTGGGCGCCGACGTCCACATAACGGCGCGGTTGCAGGGTGCCCAGGGCGGTGACGCTGCTCTCGATATTGCCGCGCGTCACAGTCACGGTGGTCAGGGTGTCGCGGCCCGGCGGCAGTACCTGCCAGGCGGCGACGGCGATGACAGGGATCAGGCACGCCACCACAAGCAGGGCGCGTCGGGCGGGTCGAGGGCGTTTCATGCTTAGGTTCCAGCCAGGAAAGTTCGGAGCGCAGTTGCGCAGAGCTGACAGTTAAACGAGAGAAATGCGCGCAGATTTAGGCTGTTACACAAGCAGTTACAGCGCGCCGAGCGAAAAAAAACGGCTGTGGATGCAAGTCTGCTTTAAAAGTAGATGAGAATTACTATAAATTGCACGCATCCAAACTGCCATTACCGAATCGGCCGTCATCTCACGCACTCAAGGACCTAATGCCGCCTCCTCGGCGGTCGGGAGTCATGTTGGAAAACTACTATCGCGAGCTGGTGTGTTTCCTCAACGCCAAGCTGGGCAACCGTCAGGTGGCCGAGGATGTGGTGCATGACGCTTATGTGCGAGTGCTGGAGCGCGACAGCAGTACTCCCATCGAGCAGCCCAGGGCTTTTCTTTACCGCACCGCGCTGAACCTGGTAATCGACGGCCATCGGCGCAACGCGTTGCGCCAGGTCGAACCGCTGGACGTGCTGGACGCCGAAGAGCGCTTCGCCGTCAGTTCGCCCCAGGCCACCCACGACCACAGCCTGCGCCTGGAGATGCTCGAGCGTGCCCTGGCCGAACTGCCGACGGCCTGCCGTGACAGTTTCCTGCTGCGCAAGCTGGAGGGCCTGACCCACGTGCAGATCGCCGAACGCCTGGGCATTTCCCGCGCCCTGGTAGAAAAACACATCGTCAATGCCATGAAGCACTGCCGCGTGCGGATGCGCGAGTGGGAAGCGCACTGATCGATGATCAATTAAATTTTGTTTCATTGTCCTCGTTTCCTATCAACACATGGCCTGTTGAGCAGGTCTTGAAGGTATTCCCGCCCCACCGCCAAGGGGCTTATCCAGAGGACACTGGAATGACACAGGCAATTGCTTCGCCCGCGGTTCACGACCTGATCGGTATCGGTTTCGGCCCTTCGAACCTGGCGCTGGCCATCGCTTTGCAGGAGCGCGAAAAGGCGCAGGGCAAACTGGACGTGCTGTTTCTCGACAAACAGGCCGACTACCGCTGGCACGGCAATACCCTGGTCACCCAGAGCGAGTTGCAGATTTCCTTCCTCAAAGACCTGGTGACCCTGCGCAACCCCACCAGCCCTTACTCGTTCGTCAATTACCTCAAGGCCCACGACCGCCTGGTGGACTTCATCAACCTGGGCACTTTCTATCCCTGCCGCATGGAGTACAACGACTACCTGCGCTGGGTCGCGGCGCAGTTCCAGGCGCAGAGCCGCTACGGCGAGGAAGTGCTGGCCATCGAGCCGATCCTGCACCAGCAGCACGTCGAGGCGCTGCGCGTGATCTCCCGTGACGCCCAGGGCGAGCAGCATGTGCGCACCACCCGCTCGGTGGTGGTCAGCGCCGGCGGCACGCCGCGCATTCCCGACGCATTCAAGGCCCTCAAGGACGATGGCCGGGTGTTCCACCATTCCCAGTACCTGGCGCGCATGGCCACGCAGCCGTGCGTCGATGGCAAAGCGATGCGCATTGCGGTGATCGGCGGTGGCCAGAGCGCGGCTGAAGCCTTCATCGACCTGAACGACAGCTTCCCTTCGGTACAGGTCGACATGATTCTGCGGGGTTCGGCGCTGAAGCCGGCCGATGACAGCCCGTTCGTCAACGAAGTGTTCTCGCCGGCCTTCACCGACCTGGTGTTCCAGCAAGTCGGCGCCGAGCGCGAGCGCTTGGTGGCCGAATACCAGAACACCAACTATTCGGTGGTGGACCTGGACCTGATCGAGCGCATCTACGGCATCTTCTACCGCCAGAAAGTTTCCGGCATCGCACGCCAGGCGTTCCGCACCATGACCGTGGTCGAGAAAGCCACCGCCGGCCCGCTGGGCATCGAACTGGCCCTGCGCAACAACGCCACGGGCGAAACCAGCGTGAGCCACTACGACGCGGTGATCCTGGCCACCGGTTACGAGCGTCAGATGCACCGCGAACTGCTGGCGCCACTGGAAACCTACATGGGTGACTTCGACGTGACGCGTGACTACCGCATCGTTACGGACGAGCGCTGCAAGGCGGGCATTTACATCCAGGGCTTCAGCCAGGCCAGCCATGGCCTGAGCGATACCTTGCTGTCGGTCTTGCCGATTCGCGCGGACGAGATTGCGGCGTCGCTGTACGAGCATGACCGCCATCGCGGCAAGGCGCGTTCGGTGCACGACCTGCTGTTGGCCACCGCCAGCTGACAGGCGACGCTTGTGACATGGAGTGGTGGCTGATACTGTACATAAAACCAGTATCGGTAGCCCTCCATGCAGTTGATCGAAAAACTCAGCATCCTCGCCGACGCCGCCAAGTACGACGCCTCCTGCGCCAGCAGCGGGGCGCCCAAGCGCAGTTCCGAGGGCAAGGCGGGGCTGGGCTCCACCGACGGCATGGGCATCTGCCACAGCTACACACCTGATGGACGCTGTGTGTCGTTGCTCAAGGTGTTGCTCACCAATTTCTGCCTCTACGACTGCCAATACTGTGTCAACCGCCGCTCCAGCGACGTGCCCCGCGCACGGTTCAGCCCCGAGGAGGTGGTCACCCTGACCCTGGATTTCTACCGGCGCAATTGCGTCAGCGGGCTGTTCCTCAGCTCGGGCATCATCCGTTCGTCCGACTACACCATGGAGCAGTTGGTGCGCGTGGCCAGGCTGCTGCGCGAAGAACATGACTTTCGCGGCTATATCCACCTCAAGACCATTCCCGATGCAGACCCGGCGCTGATCGCCGAGGCCGGGCGTTATGCCGACCGCCTCAGCGTGAACATCGAGCTGCCCACCGATGCCAGCCTGCAGACCCTGGCGCCGGAGAAGCAGATCGGTTCGATCAAGCAGGCCATGCGCACCATCTACACCGGCGAACAGACCGTGTTCAACGAGCCGCGCGCGCCGCGTTTCGCCCCCGCCGGGCAGAGCACGCAGATGATCGTCGGCGCCGACGACACCGACGACAGCACCATCCTGCATGGCGCCGAGGCGTTGTATGGCAACTTCAAACTGCGTCGGGTGTATTACTCGGCGTTCAGTCCCATCCCCAACAGCCCGAAAAGCGTGCCCCTGGCGGCGCCACCGCTGATGCGCGAGCACCGCTTGTACCAGGCCGACTTCCTGCTGCGCAGTTATGGCTTCAGCGCCAATGAACTGTTCGAAGGCCCTGGCCACCTGGCGCTGGATATCGACCCCAAACTGGCCTGGGCACTGGAACACCGCGAGGTCTTTCCCCTGGACCTGAACCGCGCCGAGCCCACGCTGATCGCACGCATTCCCGGGATTGGCCTGCGCACCACCCAGCGGTTAGTGGACCTGCGCCGCGAACGCAAGATCCGCTTCGAAGACCTGGCGCGCATGCGCTGCGTGCTGGCCAAGGCCAAGCCGTTTTTCATCACCAGCGACTATCACCCGCAACAGGCGGACAGCAGCAGCGTGTTGCTGCGCGAACAATTGCGCGACCGTCCGCAACCGCAACAGATGGGGCTGTGGGCATGATCAGCCTGGAATGCGACAACCGGTTCGACACCTGGCGCGAA
The DNA here is from genome assembly GCF_054071875.1 of Pseudomonas sp. SDO524_S393. Taxonomy (NCBI): domain Bacteria; kingdom Pseudomonadati; phylum Pseudomonadota; class Gammaproteobacteria; order Pseudomonadales; family Pseudomonadaceae; genus Pseudomonas; species Pseudomonas sp. SDO524_S393. Next base: position 18,062 of record NZ_JBSVVZ010000086.1, read on the forward strand.
CAGGCGCGCTGGCTGCTCAGCCATCAAGTCGACCCCAGCCAGGTGAGCTGGGGCGAGGCTGAAGTGGCGGACCTGTTCGCCACCGATGACCCGCTACCCGAAGGGTTGGGTCCGTTTCGGGCCCGGATTCCCAAGACACTGCTAGCGTTGCTGGAGTCGGCGGCGTGCTACCACGGTGAGCAGCGCTGGAGCCTGCTGTATGAAGTGCTGTGGCGAGTCAGCCACGGTGACCGCACGGCGATGCTGGCGGGGGACAAGCTGGGCAGCGAATTGCAGCGGCGGCTCAAGCAGGTCAGCCGTGAGGCGCACCACCTGCATGCCTTTGTGCGGTTTATCGCGTTGCCGGTAGATGCAGGGCCCGAGTTGCCGGAATACGTGGCCTGGCATGAGCCGGCCCACGACATCCTGCGCAGCGCCAGCGAGCATTTCATCGGGCGCATGGGCCGTCATCGCTGGATGATCGCAACGCCCCTGGACGGGGTCTATTACGACGGCGAGCAATTGATTCACCAGCGCGAATGCCCAGAGGCCTGGCGACAACTGGCGCAGAACGTCGATGACCCTCACAGCGCCATGTGGCTGACCTACTACAGCCACATCTTCAACCCGGCGCGGTTGAACCCCAAGGTGATGGAAGGGCACTTGCCGAGCCGGTTCTGGAAGAACCTGCCGGAAGGCAAGTTGATCCCGGGGCTGATCAGCGAAGCGCGGACGGGGAAGCAGAGGGACGGGCAGGCAAAATTGATCGGCGCCAAGCCTGGCAAACGTATTTCAAGCGGGTACGGTTAAAACCTGTGGGTTTGCTGTTGTGCTGATGGTATGCGGGCTTTTTGTGGTGAGCGGGCTTGTCCCGCGCTGGGCTGCGAAGCAGCCCCAACAAGGACACCGCGCCGTTTCAGACAAACCTCATCGTTCGGTTTCAGGGCCGCTTCGCGCCCCAGCGCAGGACAAGCCTGCTCACCACAAAGAGCCAGCTCACATATGACAAGCCTGCTCACCACAAAAGGCCTGCTCGCCCATCCGATCAGGCCAACCCCGTGGCGGTGTTCTTGACCACGGCCAGCTCCGGGTGCGCCACCAGCTTGTCGATGTGCAGGTCGGCGTTGTTCAGCCAGGTTTCGGTCAGTACTCGATAGTGTTCCATGTCCCGGCAGCGCATGCGCAGGCTGTAGTCGAACGGTCCGCTGATCAGCTGGCAGTCGAACACTTGGGGGCAGGCTTTGATGCAGGCTTCGAACGCCTTCTGCGCCGAGCGCTCGCTCTGGTTGGACAGCGCCACCAGCACCAGCAACGACAGCCCCGGCGAGACCATCTGCACATCGATGATCGCCCCGTACCCGCGAATCACCCCGCGTCGCTCCAGTTTGCGCACGCGCTCCAGGCAAGGCCGGGGCGTGAGGTGCACGAGGGACGAGAGCTTTTCATAAGTGATGCGTCCCTGGTGGCGCAACACTTCGATGATGGCTTCGTCGATGCGGTCCAGCACGGGAGGGGAATGGGGTCCGGGGGCCTTGGTATCCATGGGTTCACTTCAAGCGGTTGGAAAGAAAGGGTGGCAAACCGGGCGCGTTTGCCTGACCCTTCACATGGTACGGCCTTCCTCCGTCAACGTCTGTATGCGGGTGAGGGCGTGCCGGTTCAGCTTAGGCGCGCTTTTTCTGTGGCACGCCGGGTTGCCGGGCCAGTCGGGCAAACAGGTCCTTGGGGGCGGCGAGGTCCGGCACCAGTTCCTGAGTGTTCTTCGGGTGGCCGTTGACGTACTTGAAGGCATACAGGGAGGCATCGGACACCGGCATCAGTTCGATCACGCCGTCCGGGGAGTGGTTGGCCAGGCGGGCGCATTTCTCGAAGTCCTGCCAGCGCAGGTAATCGGCGCGGATGTACTCGGCCATCTCGCGAATGCAGGTCGGCAAGCCTTTTTGCGAGACGAGGTAGCTGAGGTCGTTCACATCGATATAGCGCGTCATGGAAATGCTCCTTCTTATTGGAAGACAGCCAGCGTTTTCCGCTGTAGCCGGAACAGGGCCGCAGGCCGGTTCAATGCCGCTATTGTGGAGGTTCCGGCGGTGGTATCCCGGCTGAAACAGGGCGGCAGCTCAGCCGGGAAAGCTGAAAAAGGCGGTTTGGCAGCCGAATCGGCTGTGCGCGCGGGCAGGCCATAACTTGCTATTGTGCGATCTGCCATTGACCCCTCAGCCAGGAGGAAGCATGTCCACCGCCGTTCGTCTCGCCCAGGCAACCGATACCGAAGGCATCAGCCAGGTCATCCTGGCGGCCCTGCACAGCAGCAATGCGCGGGATTATCCAGCGGACGTCATTGCCCGGGTCGCCGCTAACTTCACGCCGCAAGCCGTGTTGGTGTTGCTCAAGCGCCGCGTGGTGCTGGTGGCGGTGCAGGGCGAGGTGATCGTCGCCACGGCTGCGCTGGAGGACAATGTGGTGCGCTCGGTGTTCGTCAACCCATCGCTGCAAGGGCAGGGCATTGGCCGGCTGCTGATGCTCGAGATCGAATTGCGCGCGCGGGACGCCGGTGTGACGGTGCTGAGCGTGCCGTCTTCGCTGACCGCCGAGCCGTTCTACACCAAGCTGGGTTTCCACACGGTGCGTGATGTCTACCACGGCAACGAACGCACCCTGGTGATGGAAAAGGCCCTGTCGTCGCGTCACCCCATCGGGTCCTACCGTGACCGCCTGCACCGTAGCCAGGTGATCGCCCTGTGGCAGGACGCCTTCGGCTATGACACCGCACACAATCGGCCGGCCCTGGCGATCGACAGGAAGCTGGCGGTAAACGACGGGCTGTTTTTTGTGGCGACCGATAAAAAAGCCGTGATCGGTACAGTGCTCGCGGGTTACGACGGCCATCGCGGCTGGCTGTATTCGGTGGCGGTGCACGCCGATTATCGGCGCCAGGGGCTGGGCGCTTCGCTGGTGCGCCATGCGGAGCAGGCGTTGACGGCGCTGGGCTGCATGAAGATCAACCTGCAGATCACCGGCGGCAATGATGGGGTGGTGGGGTTTTACGAGGCGTTGGGGTATGGGGTGGAGCCGAGGATCAGCATGGGCAAGAAGATTGTGGAAAACATTCCCACCCAACCTTGAGAACAGCGAAAACCAATGTGGGAGCAGGCTGGCCAGCTCCCACAAGGGTTGTGGTGTTGCTTGGGAGGCTTAGACCTTGACGATCCAGCCTTCCGGCGCTTCGACGTCGCCGGTCTGCACACCGGTCAGCTCCTTGTAGAGCTTCTGGGTGATCGGGCCGACTTCGGTTTCGCTGTGGAACACGTGCAGCTTGCCGTTGTACTGGATCCCGCCGATCGGCGAGATCACGGCGGCGGTACCGCAGGCACCGGCTTCCTTGAACTGGTCCAGTTTGTCGATGAACACTTCGCCCTCGACCACTTTCAGGCCCAGGCGGGTCTGGGCCAGTTCGATCAGCGACAGGCGGGTGATGCCTGGCAGCACCGAAGGCGACTTCGGCGTGATGAACTGGTCGTCGTGGGTGATCCCGAAGAAGTTGGCCGAACCGACTTCTTCGATTTTCGAGTGGGTCATCGGGTCCAGGTAGATCGCATCGGCGAAACCGGATTTCTTCGCTTCGGAACCCGGCATCAGGCTCGCGGCGTAGTTGCCACCGACCTTGGCGGCGCCGGTGCCTTGCGGCGCGGCGCGGTCGAAGGTGGAAATCTGGAAATTGTGCGGCACCAGGCCGCCCTTGAAGTAGGCGCCGACCGGGATCGCGAACACCGAGAAGATGAACTCCGGCGCGGTACGCACGCCGATGTTGTCACCGGTGCCTATCACGAACGGGCGCAGGTACAGCGCGCCGCCGCTGCCGTACGGCGGGATGAACCGCTCGTTGGCCTTGACCACTTGTCTGCAGGCGTCGATGAACACATCAGTGGGCACATGGGGCATCAGCAGGCGGGCGCAGCTGCGTTGCATGCGCGCGGCGTTCTGGTCCGGGCGGAACAGGTTGATCGAGCCGTCCTTGCAGCGGTAGGCCTTGAGACCTTCGAAGCACTGCTGGCCATAGTGCAGGGCGGTGGAGCCCTCGCTGATGTGCAGCACGTTGTCGTCGGTCAGGGTGCCTGCTTGCCACTCGCCGTTCTTAAAGGTCTGGATAAACCGTTTGTCGGTCTTGATGTAGTCAAAACCCAGCTTGTCCCAATTGATGCTTTCGTTACCCATGACACCCTCTATCTCTGGTCAACCGCCTGGTCTAAGGCAGGCTTGTCGGTTTTTTTCTGGATGGGCGCAACAATACTTCATTCTCGCTTTGTGTGGGAGCGGGCTTGCTCGCGAATGCGGTGTGTCAGTCATCAGATTCAT
>NZ_JBSVVZ010000087.1:0-21544 GCF_054071875.1 Pseudomonas sp. SDO524_S393
CGCCGGAAGTGGGGCGAATTATAGACAGATAAAATTCGCCGTCAACACTTAATTTCAGGTTTATTCGGATTTGAGCGTAATCCGCGCAAACGCCTTCTTCCCTGCCTGGCAAACATGGGTAGCGCCCAGTTCGTATATAAAGGCGCGATCCACAACCTCACCATCAACACGCACACCGCCCGAACCCAAGAGGTCACGCGCAACCGCCGAGTTCTTGACCAGCCCCGCCTTATTAAGCACAGCAGCAATCGGCATCGCCTCAGTAGCAGACAATTCAATCTCAGGCAGATCATCCGGCAACTCACCATCCTTCATGCGATTACCCGCAGCCCGGTGAGCATTCGCCGCAGCCTCTTCGCCATGGAAACGCGCAACAATCTCCTCAGCCAACTTGATCTTCACATCACGCGGATTCGCGCCCGCCTCTACATCCGCACGCAGCGCATTGATCTCATCCATCGAGCGGAAGCTCAGCAGCTCGAAATAACGCCACATCAGCGCATCAGGAATGGAGACAAGCTTGCCGTACATCACACCCGGCGCTTCCTGAATGCCCACGTAGTTGCCCAGAGACTTGGACATCTTCTTGACGCCATCCAGACCTTCCAGCAGCGGCATGGTCAGAATGCATTGAGCCTCCTGGCCATATGCACGTTGCAACTCACGCCCCATCAGCAGATTGAACTTCTGATCGGTACCGCCCAGCTCGACATCCGCACGAAGGGCGACCGAGTCATACCCCTGCACTAACGGATAAAGGAACTCGTGAATGGCAATCGGCTGATTGGTGGAATAGCGTTTATCGAAGTCATCCCGCTCAAGCATGCGTGCAACGGTGTACTGCGAAGTCAGGCGAATGAAGTCCGCCGGGCCCATCTGATCCATCCAGGTAGAGTTGAAGGCCACCTCAGTCTTGGCCGGATCAAGAATCTTGAACACTTGAGCCTTGTAAGTCTCGGCATTATCGAGCACCTGCTCGCGGGTCAACGGTGGACGCGTCGCGCTCTTGCCGCTCGGATCACCGATCATTCCGGTGAAATCACCAATAAGGAAGATGACCTGATGCCCCAGCTCCTGGAACTGACGCAGCTTATTAATAAGCACGGTATGACCCAGATGCAGATCCGGCGCAGTGGGATCAAAGCCGGCCTTGATACGCAGGGGCTGGCCACGCTTGAGCTTTTCGACCAGCTCAGCCTCGACCAACAGTTCTTCCGCACCACGTTTTATCAGCGCTAGCTGCTCTTCAACCGACTTCATAACAGACCCGCAAGGCTCAGATTCAAAAGGGAACCAACCATACAAGATCAGGAACTAAATACAAGTTTTGCCCTGCGAACGGACACCGTTCAGCAAGCCCGGCATTCGCGAGCTTGCACCACAGATGATTTGGTTATATTTTATACAGTTATTTCATCTTCATCATGTCATTCATCTTTTCCATTTCATCTTCAAAGTCAAAATTACTTATGACCACAGAACCGTCTAAAGCGCCGCCGCTTTACCCGAAGACCCACCTGCTCGCCGCAAGTGGTATCGCCGCTCTTCTCAGCCTGGCACTCCTGGTATTCCCTTCCAGTGACGTAGAAGCCAAACGAACGTCCCTGAGCCTTGACCTGGAAAGCCCAGTTGAACAACTGACACAAGATCAAGACGCTTCCGACGCACAACAAGCCACAAATGCACCGACCGAATCGCCGTTCGCCCAAATAGAAAGCAGCCCCGAAGACACCCAGCAAGCCGTCCAGGAAGAACCTGCGCCCCCTGCAAATACGACAAAGAACCCTCTGCACCGCGAAGTGATTGTGGCCAAGGGCGACACACTCTCCACCCTGTTCGAAAAGGTTGGCCTGCCTGCCGCCACGGTCAACGAGGTGCTGGCCAGCGACAAGCAAGCCAAACAATTCACCCAACTCAAGCACGGCCAGAAACTCGAGTTTGAACTGACACCCGACGGCCTGCTCAACAACTTGCACAGCAGTGTCAGCGACCTTGAAAGGATCACCCTGACCAAGGGTGCCAAAGGTTTCGCCTTCAATCGCGTCACCACCAAGCCAGTGATGCGCTCTGCCTATGTACACGGTGTAATCAACAGCTCCCTGTCGCAGTCGGCTGCCCGTGCCGGCCTGTCCCACAGCATGACCATGGACATGGCCAACGTGTTTGGCTACGACATTGACTTCGCCCAGGACATCCGCCAAGGCGACGAATTTGACGTGATCTACGAGCAGAAAGTCGCCAATGGCAAAGTCGTCGGCACCGGCAATATTCTCTCAGCACGCTTCACCAACCGTGGCAAAACCTACACCGCCGTGCGTTACACCAACAAACAGGGCAACAGCAGCTATTACACGGCTGATGGCAACAGCATGCGCAAGGCGTTCATCCGTACGCCGGTGGACTTCGCTCGCATTAGCTCGCGTTTTTCCATGGGCCGCAAACACCCCATCCTGAACAAAATTCGCGCACACAAAGGCGTCGACTATGCAGCCCCACGCGGCACGCCCATCAAGGCCGCCGGTGACGGCAAGGTACTGCTGGCCGGACGTCGCGGTGGTTACGGCAATACTGTGATCATCCAGCACGGCAATACCTACCGCACGCTGTATGGCCATATGCAAGGGTTCGCCAAAGGCGTTTCGACCGGCAGCAACGTGAAACAGGGTCAGGTGATCGGCTATATCGGCACCACTGGCCTGTCCACTGGCCCGCACTTGCACTATGAATTCCAGGTCAATGGTGTGCACGTCGATCCGCTGGGTCAGAAACTTCCGATGGCCGATCCGATCGCCAAGGCCGAACGCGCTCGCTTCCTGCAACAAAGCCAGCCGCTCATGGCCCGCATGGACCAAGAGCGCTCCACCTTGCTCGCTTCGGCGAAGCGTTAAGGCATGCCGCTCTATATGGGTGTGATGTCCGGGACCAGTCTCGACGGCCTGGACATCGCCCTGATCGAACAGGATTCGTCGATCACGTTGATCGCCACTCACTACATTCCCATGCCAGACACCCTGCGCAGCGAGCTGCTTAGCCTTTGCGCCAGCGGGCCGGACGAGATCGCTCGCTCGGCCATTGCCCAGCAAAACTGGGTAAAACTCGCCGCACAAGGCATTCACTCTCTGCTCAAGCAACAAAACCTCGACCCCCAGGCCGTCCGGGCAATCGGCAGCCACGGCCAGACCATCCGGCATGAGCCCGCCCGCGGGTTTACCGTACAGATCGGCAACCCGGCACTGCTCACCGAGCTGACCGGCATCACCGTCGTCAGTGATTTCCGCAGCCGCGATGTCGCCGCCGGCGGCCAGGGCGCCCCCCTGGTGCCCGCCTTCCACGAAGCGTTGTTTGAGGCGCGCAGCGGCAACCGCGCCGTATTGAATGTGGGAGGTTTCAGCAATCTCAGCCTGATCGAGACTGGAAAACCTGTAGCCGGTTTCGACTGCGGCCCAGGTAACGTTCTGCTCGACGCCTGGATTCACCAGCAACGGGGCGAACACTTTGACCGCGATGGTCGGTGGGCCGCCAGCGGCAAGGTCGACTCTCAATTGCTCAACGCGCTGCTCAGCGACCCCTTCTTCGTGACCCAAGGCCCGAAAAGTACAGGACGCGAAGTCTTTAACCTGGGATGGTTGCAGCAACACCTCGGGCGACTGCCATCATTCCAGCCCCAAGACGTGCAAGCCACCCTGCTCGAACTGACCGCACAGACCATCGTCGAGTCCCTGCAGGCGGCACAATCCGATACCGAAACATTGCTGGTCTGTGGCGGCGGCGCCCACAACGCCACGCTCATGAACCGCCTGGCCGCGTTGATGCCGACCACCCACGTCAGCAGCACCGCCACCTATGGCGTGGACCCCGACTGGGTCGAAGCCATGGCGTTCGCCTGGCTGGCCCACTGCTGCCTGGAAGGCATCGCCGCCAACCGCCCCAGTGTCACCGGCGCACGCGGGCTGCGAGTACTGGGCGCGATCTACCCGGCATAAACCTCCAGACAGCAAAACGCCGCTTGGCCCATCAAAGCCAAGCGGCGTTTTTATTTGCCGGAATCAGGCTGCCGATCAGATCGAGAACGAAGACCCGCAACCACAGGTAGTCGTGGCATTGGGGTTCTTGATCACAAAACGCGACCCCTCAAGACCTTCCTGATAATCCACCTCGGCACCGGCCAGGTATTGGAAGCTCATCGGATCCACGACCAGGCTCACGCCCTCGCGCTCAACGATGGTGTCGTCGTCGGCCACTTCCTCATCGAAGGTGAAGCCATACTGAAACCCTGAACAACCGCCGCCCGTAACGAATACGCGCAGCTTCAAGCGATCATTACCCTCTTCATCGACCAGGCTCTTCACCTTGTGCGCAGCACCGTGGGTGAATTGCAAAGCCGTGGGGGTGAAGGATTCAACGCTCATGCTGATAATCTCCCGGCGTACCGCCGCCAACTGCGTAATGGCGGGCATTATCCGCTTCTCCTAGAAAAGCGGTCAACTATTGTTACGGTATATCAATCTGCATTGCCGCCATTAAAAACACAAAAGGCCCGATCAACGGGCCTTTTGCTTAGCGACTCGACAGCCTTAAGGCAGCATGCCCGCGTGGGACAGACCCAGTTTCTCGTCCAGGCCGAACAGGATGTTCAGATTCTGCACAGCCTGGCCCGACGCGCCCTTGACCAAGTTGTCGATCACCGACAACACCACCACCAGGTCGCCATCCTGCGGACGGTGCACAGCAATCCGGCATACGTTGGCGCCGCGCACGCTGCGCGTTTCCGGATGGCTGCCAGCCGGCATCACGTCGACGAACGGCTCGTTGGCGTAACGCTTTTCAAACAGCGCCTGCAAATCGACCGAGCGATCCACCACGGTTGCGTACAGCGTGGAGTGGATACCACGGATCATCGGGGTCAGGTGCGGCACGAAAGTCAGGCCCACATCCTTGCCCGCAGCGCGACGCAGCCCCTGGCGGATTTCCGGCAAGTGGCGATGCCCTTTTACCGCATAGGCCTTCATGCTTTCCGACGTCTCGGAGTACAGCGAGCCCACCGCCGCGCCGCGACCGGCGCCGCTGACGCCCGACTTGCAGTCTGCGATCAAACGCGAAGCGTCTGCCAGCCCAGCTTCCAGCAATGGCAGGAAGCCCAACTGTGTAGCGGTCGGATAGCAACCCGGCACCGCGATCAACCGCGCCTGCTTGATCTGCTCACGATTGACTTCCGGCAGGCCATACACCGCTTCTTCCAGCAACTCTGGCGCGCCGTGTGGCTGGCCGTACCACTTGGCCCATTCATCGGCGTCCTGCAGGCGGAAGTCCGCCGACAGGTCGATCACCTTGGTGCCCGCCGCCAGCAACTCACCCGCCAGTGCGTGGGCTACACCATGAGGCGTGGCAAAGAACACCACGTCACAGGCGCCGAGGGTCTTGATGTCCGGAACGCTGAACGCCAGGCCCTCGTAATGACCTCGCAGGTTCGGGTACATATCGGCCACAGCCAGGCCAGCCTCGGATCGGGAGGTGATGACCACCACCTCAGCTTGCGGATGCTGAGCCAACAGACGCAGCAATTCGACACCGGTGTAACCCGTGCCGCCGACGATACCGACCTTGACCATAAACCTGCCCTCAACGAACCCACTGGAAAGCCGTCGATAATAGGGGCCGTATCGCCCTGCGACAACCGTCAACGTGACGTACGGGCGCATCAGCCACTACTATCTTCGCTACCGTGAACCTGGGAATAACTAAAAATGCTTTATCTATGGGTCAAAGCCTTCCATATCGTCAGCATCGTCTGCTGGTTTGCCGGGCTGTTCTACCTGCCACGCCTGTTCGTCTACCACGCACAAAGCGAAGATGCCGTCAGCAAGGAACGCTTCAGCGTCATGGAGCGCAAGTTGTATCGCGGCATCATGGGCCCGGCGATGGTTGCCGCGCTCGTGTTCGGCATCTGGCTGATCGCCCTCAACCCCGGCATCTTTCATTCAGGCGGCTGGATCCACGCCAAGCTGACCCTCGTGGTCATCCTGATCGGCTACCACCATATGTGCGGCGCGCAGGTAAAACGTTTTGCCCGTGGCGAAAACACCCGCAGCCATGTCTTTTATCGCTGGTTCAATGAAGTGCCGGTTCTGATATTGCTGGCTATCGTAATTTTGGTCGTGGTCAAACCGTTCTAACTTCAATGACTCGGGGGACTTCCAATGTCGCTGCCTGCCTTGCTCGAACAACGCCTGCGCCTGCCTGTGGTGGCGGCGCCGATGTTCCTGATTTCCAACCCGCAACTGGTATTGGCCTGCTGTCGCAATGGGGTGGTCGGGAGTTTCCCGGCCCTCAACCAGCGTGAAAGCAGCGGCTTCAAGGCCTGGCTGGAAGAAATCGAAGCAGGCCTGGCTCAACTGGACAACCCCGCGCCTTACGCAGTGAACCTCATCGTGCACAACAGCAACCCGCGATTGGAGGCTGACCTGGCGATCTGCGTCGACCATAAAGTACCCATCGTCATCACCAGCCTGGGCGCGGTCAAAGAGTTGGTCGACGCCGTACACAGCTACGGCGGCCTGGTGTTTCACGATGTCACCACCCGCCGCCATGCCGAAAAAGCCGCTGAAGCCGGGGTGGATGGCCTGATTGCCGTGGCAGCGGGCGCCGGCGGCCATGCCGGCACCTGGAGCCCGTTCTCGCTGATCGCCGAGATTCGCCAGTTTTTCGACAAAACCCTGCTGCTCGCCGGTTGCCTCAACCATGGGCACGAAATCCTCGCCGCCCAGTTGCTTGGCGCAGACCTGGCCTATTTCGGCACCCGTTTCATCGGCACCACCGAAAGCCACGCTCCGGATGCGTATAAAGAGATGCTGCTCACATCGCGTGCCGCCGACATCGTGCACACTCCCGCTGTCTCCGGCGTACCTGCGAGCTTCATGCGCCAGAGCCTGGAAAACGCCGGTTTCGACCTCGCCGCGCTGCAAGCCAAGGGCGAAGTCAACTTCGGCTCCAAGCTCAAGCCCTTGAACGACGAGGCCAAGGCCTGGAAGACCGTCTGGTCCGCCGGCCAGGGTGTCGGAGAGATTGATGATCTGCCCAGCGTCGATGAACTCGTTGCGCGCCTGGATGCCGAATACAGTAAGGCGCGCGAACACGCAGTACAATTGCGCTGGCCACGCTGAACCCACCGCAAGGCCTGCCGTTCGAGCAGGCCTGCACTCACCCAATGAATCAGTGACAAGGATGCCCGCATGAGCGACAACCGTTTCAAGATTGTGTTTGACGGAGCCTTGCTCCCGGGGGTCGAAAGTACCACTGCCAAACTAAACCTGGCCGAGCTGTTCAAAAGCGATGTCGACGCCATCGAAAAGCTCTTCACCGGCCGCCCCGTCGCGCTGAAACGCGACCTCTCCCGCGCAGACGCCGACACTTACCTCAATGCGCTGAAAAATGCCGGGGTGGATGCGCGTATCGAACCCGAACAACCCGTCGCCTTCAGCCTCGCCGAGACTCACGAAACCGATACCGGCGCCTCTGACTTCTCCCGCCCGGCCACCTCCCCCTACGCACCACCCCGTGCCGCCGTGGGTGACAGCTTGCCGGAGTACGCAACACTCAAAGTCTTCACGATCCACGGCCGTATCGGTCGGCTGCGCTACCTGGCATGGACGCTGGTATTGACGGTTGCGATGCTCGTTGCCTCGGGCATCATCGCTACCGCCGGCTTTGCGGTGGCGACTGCGTCCCCGACGGCGGGCATCATTCTGGGTTCGCTGCTGGGGTTCGCGCTGTTCGTCGCGCTGCTCTGGGTCAGCGTGCAGATCGCCGTACAGCGTTTGCATGACCTGGGCTGGTCCGGCTGGCTGTGGTTCCTGAACCTGGTGCCACTGGTCAACAGCATCTTCCCGCTCTTGCTGCTGGTGCTTCCGGGCAATACCGGCGCCAACCAGTACGGCGCGCCACCACCGCGCAACTCCACCGCGGTAAAAGTCCTGGCCACCCTGTGGTTGGCGTTTATCCCGGTGATGCTTGCCATTGTGGTCACCCTGGGCATGAACGGCTATCTGGACCAACTTGAAGCCAATGTGGACAGCGGCTACGAAAGCAGCTCCATCACCGCCGACGATGACGCTGACCAAAACGGTGTCATTGATGAAGACGAAGCGCAAAGTGCTGACGAGGCGGCCGAACCTGTAGACTCTCCAGAAGAACAGTAAAGAAACGTCCGCCGCCTGTGATGGCTCAGTCACAGGCTCGGCGGCGTTACGATGGAGAAAGGCATGACCCGTTACGCTCTGATCACCGGTGCCTCCAGCGGCATCGGCCTGGCCTTGGCCGAAGCCCTGGCCCGTCGCGGCCGTAGCTTGATTCTGGTGGCCCGCCAGCGTGATCAGTTGGAAAGCATTGCACTCGAATTGACCCAGCGCTTCGGCGTCGAGGTGCTGTTTCGCGCCTGCGACCTGGGCGAACCGCTGCGCTTGTCCGGGTTTCTGCTGGAGCTTGAAGAAGGCGAGCGGCAAATCGACCTGCTGGTGAACTGCGCCGGCATCGGCACCAGCGGACCGTTTCTCGCCCAGGACTGGATGACCGAGCAGGACCTGATGGAAGTCAACATCCTGGCCTTGACCCGCATGTGCCATGCGCTCGGCAACGCCATGGCCCTGCACGGCGGTGGGCAAATCCTCAATGTGGCCTCGGTCGCAGCGTTCCAACCCGGCCCGTGGATGAGCACTTACTACGCCAGCAAGGCGTATGTGCTGCATTTTTCCGAAGGCCTGCGCGAAGAACTGAAAACCTGCGGCATCAAGGTCTCGGTGCTATGCCCCGGCCCGACGCGCACTGCCTTCTACGGCACCGCGCAGATGGACACCGCCAAGCTCGACGCCAGCGAAAAACTGATGAGCCCAGAGGAAGTGGCGCTCTACACCGTGCGTGCACTGGATAAGAACAAAGCCATCATCATTCCTGGCCGACGCAACCGCTGGATCGCTTTCAGCCCGCGTTTCAGCCCCCGCTGGCTGACCCGCAGAATTGCCGGCGCCATCAACAAGGCCTATTGCCCACGCTGATCGGCTCAGTACACTCACCCTGCACTTTCATAATGGAGAAACAGCTGTGGATACTCTGTTCACCAAGATCATCAACCGCGAAATACCGGCGGACATCATCTACGAAGATGATCAGATCCTCGCCTTCAAGGACATCGCTCCCGCGGCGCCTGTCCATTTTCTGGTCATCCCGAAAAAGCACATCCCCACCCTCAATGACCTGACCGAAGAAGACAAAGCCCTGGCCGGTCATATTCTGTTCACCGCCCAGCGCCTGGCCCTGGAGCAAGGTTGCGAGGAAGGCTTCCGCGTGGTGATGAACTGCAACCCGAAAGGCGGTCAGACCGTGTATCACATTCATATGCATGTGCTCGGTCAGCGCCAGATGAACTGGCCGCCGGGCTGATTGGCGTGGGTCTTGAGGGTCGCGGCCCCAGGCTGCGACGCTATGCCCTTGACTCCGCCCGAACGCTTTCACCTCTCATGCGGTAAACTGGCCGCCGAGATTCTTCCCGGAGGTCAGCATGACTACCCAACGGCACTACTCGCCCATCGACCGCCTGTTGCTGCAAGCCGATACGGCCATGCGCACGCTGCTGCCCTTCAGCGGCCAACCGTACCGCCCGTCGCCCGCGATCGTGCGGCCCGACACCCAGATGAGCGAGACCGAGACCCGTCACGTCGCCGGCCTGATGCGCATCAACCATACCGGCGAAGTCTGTGCCCAGGCGCTGTACCAGGGCCAGGCCCTGACCGCCAAGCTGCCACAGGTACGCGCCGCCATGGAACACGCGGCCGAGGAAGAGATCGACCACCTGGCCTGGTGCGAACAACGCATTCGCCAGCTCGGCAGTCACCCGAGCGTGCTCAATCCTTTGTTTTACGGCTTGTCGTTTGGTATCGGCGCCGTTGCCGGGCTGGTCAGCGACAAAGTCAGCCTCGGTTTTGTCGCGGCCACCGAACATCAAGTCTGCAAGCACCTCGATGAGCACCTGGAGCAATTACCGCCTGAAGACGAAAAGTCCCGGGCCATTCTGGAGCAGATGCGCATCGATGAAGAACACCACGCCGAAAGCGCGCTGGATGCTGGCGGTTTCCGCTTCCCGGCGCCGGTCAGGTTCGGCATGAGCCTTTTGGCCAAGGTCATGACCAAAAGCACCTACCGCATCTGACCCACAAAAAGGGCGCTCTCGAAGCGCCCTTTCTTTTTGCCTGCCGGTTTTGTCATCAACCCAGTTCGATGATCTCGTAATCATGGGTGATGGCAACGCCCGCCGCGCCGAGCATGATCGAGGCCGAGCAATACTTCTCGGCCGACAGCTCGATGGCCCGCTTGACCTGGGCTTCCTTCAACGCCCGGCCCTTGACCACGAAATGCATGTGGATCTTGGTGAACACCTTGGGGTCTTCAGTGGCGCGCTCAGCTTCCAGGAACGCTTCGCAGCTTTCCACGGCCTGGCGAGACTTTTTCAGGATGCTGACCACATCGAAATTGCTGCAGCCGCCCACGCCCAGCAGCAGCATCTCCATCGGGCGTACACCCAGGTTACGGCCACCGGCGTCCGGCGGACCGTCCATGACCACGACATGGCCACTGCCCGACTCACCGAGGAACATGGCTTCGCCCGCCCATTGGATGCGTGCCTTCATCGCCCAGACTCCACTCTAAAAAAGGGTCGCCAGCTTAGCACAGGGGCCACCGGCAACAGTGTTTCCCATGAAAGCGATCAACAGCAGGGTTTGGGTCGCAAATTCGCTAATCGAGTCAGAATGTGTCTGGTAAGCTGGCGCCAGCGAAATGGCGCATTGCCATCCTTTGTACAGCGTGTATCAATGCCGATATATCGCTGGATAAAAACAACTCCAATCACACCGTGCAGTCTTTTCGGGATACAACCATGGTTGCCCTTACTCCCATATCCAAGATCAAGAACCTCGACAAGCTGCTGATGCATTGCCAGCGCCGGCGCTATCCCTCCAAGCACAACATCATCTGCGCGGGTGAACGCTCCGAAACGCTGTTTTTCATCATCAAGGGGTCGGTCACCATCCTGATCGAGGATGAAGACGGTCGGGAAATGATCATCGCCTACCTCAATTCCGGGGATTTTTTTGGTGAACTGGGACTGTTCGAGCAAGCTGGCAAAGAGCAGGAGCGCAGCGCCTGGGTGCGGGCCAAGGTGGAGTGTGAAGTGGCCGAGATCAGCTACACCAAATTCCGCGAACTGGCTCAGCATGACCCGGACATTCTGTATGCCCTGAGCGGTCAGATTGCCCAACGGTTGCGAGACACCACACGCAAAGTGGGCGACCTGGCGTTCTTCGATGTCACCGGTCGGGTGGCCCGTTGCCTGCTGGAACTGTGCAAACAACCCGACGCCATGACCCACCCCGACGGCATGCAAATCAAGGTGACCCGCCAGGAAATCGGACGGATTGTCGGCTGCTCGCGAGAAATGGTCGGCCGTGTGCTCAAGGACCTGGAAGAACGCAACCTGGTCCACGTCAAAGGCAAGACCATGGTGGTGTTCGGAACACGTTAAACCAGCAGAAAATCGGCCAGCATCTGGCGATACAACGCATCCAGTCGACTGATCGCATCCGGCGCCGGGAAAGCCTCGTGCAAGGCGATGTGGCTGTCGGCGCGAACGCGCTGGTCGAGGCCGCAGGCTTCATTGAAGCGATTGACCGCGGCAATCAATTCGTCACGGTCGTTTTCCAGCAACAATGCACCGTGCACCAACCCCACCGGACGACCACCGCTCTGCCGCCAACGCTGTGCGGTGCCGACCATCTTGCGACCATTGAGGTTGACGTTGTAGCGACCGTCGCAAAACGCGCCGTCGATTTCACCGACTGACGCGTCGCCGCCCAGCTCAACCAACAAATCACAGATTGGCTGGCACAGGCGCAAGTAGCCGGTTTCGATACGATGCTGATCGCCCTCGCTGCGCGGCGGCGCATAAACCAGGGCAATGTTGACGGTGGCGCTCGACTGCGGCACCGGCTCACCTCCGGTTTCCCGCAATAGCACGGGCCAACCGGCATCGGCCGAGACCTGGCTGGCGGCGTCGAACGCAGGCAGACGGCTCAAACGCCGTGGCATCACCAAGGCTTGATCAATGGGTTGCCAGAACAGCAGGCCGAACGCTTGTTCGCCCGCGCAAACGGCGGCCAACAGGCTTTGCTCTGCGGCAAGGCCTGCTTCAACCGTCATCCTTACGGGATTAACCATCAAACACCTACCTATCCAAACAAACACAGAATCAAATGTGGGAGCGGGCTTGCCCGCTCCCACATTTAAGCCGCATTCCAAGTTTTGGTCAGTCCAATGTCGAGCCGCTGACTGCCACGCCACGCTCCGGGAAGAACAGACGCTGCAACTCCGCCCCCGGGTTCTCGGCACGCATGAACGTCTCGCCCACCAGGAACGAATACACGCCGCTGATTTCCATCAGTTCCACGTCGGCACGGTTGACGATGCCGCTCTCGGTGATCACCAGACGGTCACGCGGAATGCGCGGCAGCAGGTCAAGCGTGTTTTCCAGGCTGACTTCGAAGGTGTGCAGGTTGCGGTTGTTGACCCCCACCAGCGGTGTGTCGAGGGTTTTCAGGGCGCGCTCCAGTTCGTCGCCGTCGTGCACTTCCACCAACACATCCAGGCCGACGTCCTTGGCCACGGCCGCCAGCTCGGCCATCTTCACGTCGTCCAGTGCGGAGACGATCAGCAGCACACAGTCGGCGCCCAAGGCGCGGGCTTCGACGATTTGATACGGGTCGACCATGAAGTCCTTGCGGATCACCGGCAACTTGCACGCGGCGCGGGCCTGCTGCAGAAACAGGTCGGAACCCTGGAAGTAGTCGATATCGGTCAACACGGACAAGCAGGTCGCCCCGCCCTTTTCATAGCTGACAGCGATTTCCGACGGCACGAAGTTTTCACGGATCACGCCCTTGCTTGGCGAGGCTTTTTTCACCTCGGCAATCACCGCCGGCTGCTTGAGCTTGGCCTGGGCGATCAGCGCATTGGCGAAACCCCGTGGCGCATCGGCGATCTTCGCCTGGCTTTCCAGCTCGGCCAGGCTGACACGGGCACGGCGCTCAGCGACTTCTTCAGCTTTGCGGGCCAGGATTTTTTCCAGAACGGTCGGCACACTCATCCTTCATTCTCCATCTTGAACACCGCAGTAAAGGCACCCAGTTCTTCGAGCTTTTCCCGGGCAAGCCCGGTGTGCAACGCATCGTGTGCAAGGGCCACGCCTTCTTTGAGGCTGGAGGCGTGGTCGGCGGCATACAGCGCCGCGCCCGCGTTGAGCACAATCATTTCCGCCGCTTTCTGACCGTTTTCGGTCTTGCGACGCCCCAGGGCATCCCGGATCAACTCCAGTGAGGCGGCCGGGCTTTCCACCGACAAACCGTGCAGGCTCTGGCTCTTCATGCCCAGGTCCTCCGGCTCGACCCAATATTCGGTGACCTGGTCATTCTTCAGCTCCGCCACGAAGGTCGGTGCCGCCAGGCTGAATTCGTCCAGGCCATCCTTGGAGTGCACCACCAGCACATGCTTGCTGCCCAGGCGCTGCAACACTTCGGCCAAGGGTCGGCACAGTGCCTGGCTGAACACGCCCACTACCTGATGTTTCACACCGGCCGGATTCGTAAGCGGGCCAAGCATGTTGAACAGGGTGCGCAGGCCGAGGTCCTTGCGTGGGCCAGCGGCGTGTTTCATTGCCCCATGGTGGGACTGGGCAAACATGAAGCCGATGCCGACGCTGTCGATGCAACGCGCCACTTGTACCGGCGTGAGGTTCAGGTAGATCCCGGCGGCTTCCAGCAGATCGGCGCTGCCGCTCTTGCCGGACACGGCACGGTTGCCGTGCTTGGCCACGGTGCAGCCTGCCGCTGCGACCACAAAGGAGGACGCCGTCGACACGTTGAAGATATTCGCACCGTCACCGCCGGTGCCCACCACATCGACCACGCCGTCGAGGGTATTGAGTTCGACCTTGTCCGCCAGCTCGCGCATCACCGAGACCGCACCGACGATTTCGTCGATGCTCTCGCTCTTCATGCGCATCGCCATCATGAACGCGCCGATCTGCGCGTCGGTGCATTGACCGGTCATGATTTCGCGCATCACATCGCTCATTTCAGCGGTGCTCAGGTCCAGATGGCCGACGATACGGCTCAGGGCAGTCTTGATATCCATGAAAAGTCCTTAGCGCGTGCCGCCGCTCTGCTTCAAAAAGTTGGCGAACAGCTCGTAGCCCTGCTCGGTCAGGATCGATTCAGGGTGAAATTGCACCCCCTCGATGTTCAGTGTCTTGTGACGCAGGCCCATGATCTCGTCCACCGAGCCGTCTTCCAGCTGCGTCCAGGCCGTCAATTCCAGGCAGTCCGGCAGGGTTTCGCGCTTGACCACCAGTGAATGATAGCGGGTCACCGTCACCGGCAAGTTGAGCCCATGGAACACACCCAGATCATGATGGAATACCGGACTGGTCTTGCCGTGCATCACCTGACGCGCGCGCACCACGTCACCACCAAAGGCCTGGCCGATGGACTGGTGGCCCAGACACACACCGAGGATCGGCAATTTGCCGGCGAAATACTGGATGGCCTCCAGGGAAATGCCCGCTTCGGTCGGCGTGCACGGGCCCGGCGAAACCACGATGCGCTCGGGGTTCAGCGCGGCGATTTCGGCCACGCTCAGTTCGTCGTTGCGCACCACCTTGACCTCGGCACCGAGTTCGCCCAGGTACTGCACCACGTTGTAGGTAAAGGAATCGTAGTTATCAATCATCAGGAGCATGGGGGAAACCTCAGAAATTGGGGGTCTGTTCAGCCAGCGCAACGGCGCGGAACATCGCGCGGCGCTTGTTGAGGGTTTCTTCCCATTCGAGGGCCGGCACCGAGTCGGCGACGATCCCGCCACCGGCCTGCACATGCAGCTCCCCGTCCTTGATCACGGCGGTGCGAATCGCAATGGCCGTGTCCATGTTGCCGTTCCAGGCGAAATAACCCACGGCGCCGCCGTAGACACCGCGCTTGACCGGCTCCAGCTCGTCGATGATTTCCATTGCGCGAATCTTCGGCGCCCCCGACAGGGTGCCCGCCGGCAGGATCGCCCGCAGTGCGTCCATCGCGGTCAGGCCGGCTTTCAGTTCACCGGTGACGTTGGACACGATGTGCATGACGTTGGAATACCGCTCGATCACCATTTTCTCGGTGAGCTTCACCGAACCGATTTCCGAGACGCGCCCGGTATCGTTGCGGCCCAGATCGATCAGCATCAAGTGCTCGGCAATTTCCTTGTCATCGCTGAGCAGGTCTTCTTCCAGCGCCAAATCCGCCTCTTCGGTCGCGCCGCGCGGGCGGGTGCCGGCGATGGGGCGTACGGTGATCAGGTTGTCTTCGACCCGCACCAGCACTTCCGGCGAGCTGCCCACCACGTGGAAGTCACCAAAGTTGAAAAAGTACATGTACGGCGTCGGGTTGAAGCAGCGCAGCGCACGGTACAGATCGATCGGCGCGGCCTTGAAGTCGATGGACATGCGTTGCGACGGCACCACCTGCATGCAGTCGCCGGCGAGGATGTATTCCTTGATGGTGTCCACAGCGCGCTCATAGTCACCCTGGGTAAAGCTTGAACGAAAGACCGGATCGGCCGCCGGCGGACGGCTGAGGTCCAGACCGCGACGCGGGGTGATCGGCTGGCGCAGTTTTTCCAGCAGGGCTTCGAGGCTGGCCTGGCCTTGCTCGAAGGCGTCCGCCTGGGCCGGGTCGGCGAGGACGATCGCGTGCATCTTGCCGGCAAGGTTGTCGAACACCACCACGGCGTCAGAGACCATCAGCAGAATGTCCGGCACGCCCAGCGGATCCGGGTTCGGGCATTTACCCAGGCGTTTTTCCACATAGCGCACGCAGTCGTAGCCGAAATACCCCACCAGGCCACCGTTGAAACGCGGCAGGCCAGGGATGGTCGGCACGTTGTAGCGCGCCTTGAAGGTTTCGACGAACGCCAGCGGGTCTTCTACGTCATGGCTTTCGATCTCGATACCGTCATGGGTAACGCTCACATGGTGATCGTGTACCCGCAGGACGGTACGGCACGGCAAGCCAATGATCGAGTAACGGCCCCACTTTTCGCCGCCCTGTACCGATTCCAGCAAGTAGGAGTTGGGCTCGTCGGCCAGTTTCAGGTAGATCGACAGCGGCGTGTCGAAGTCGGCCAGGGTTTCGCAGGCCAGGGGAATGCGGTTATAGCCGGCAGCGGCCAAACGCAGGAATTCTTCGCGAATCATGATGTGCCTCGTGGCTTGAGGATCAAACAGTCAGGTATGCAAACGTGCCGCAGCGCGGCCAGGATCAGTCAGGCGCGCCAACGCCAACGGGCCAGGGCCTTGATGACTTTCATCCAGAGTTTGCGAGTGACCACCACGATGGCGTTTCCAGAAGGGGTTGATTCAATGTCGGGCAACGTTATCTCAGCGCCCGCTCCCAAGCAACCGGGGATTAGCAGCCGAAGGTCATCAATCACCAGCGCCGGCGACTCTTCGGCAATCGGCCGGCCATGGTTATAACCATAACTGAGGGCCACGCACTGCACACCAGCAGCTTTTGCTGCCTGCACATCACTGCGCGAATCGCCGACGAACAAGGACTGGGAGGCCGGGATATTGGCCATCTTCATCACGAAAAACAGCGCCGCCGGATCGGGTTTCTTTTGCGGCAGCGTATCGCCACCGATGATCCAGCGAAAATAACGGCCGATTTTCATCTGGTCCAGCAACGGCGCGACGAAGCGCTCCGGCTTGTTGGTGATCAGGGCCATTTCCACGCCCTGCTTGCTCAGCCACTTGAGGGTGTCGCGCACGCCGGGGTAAACCACGGTCAGTTCGTGGCCGTCTTCATAGGCGGCATTGAACAGTTCCAGGGCGTGCTCGGCTTCCACCTCATCCACACCGTCGGCATCGATGTGGTTGGCCAGGGCCCGGCGCACCAACATGTGCACGCCGTTGCCGACCCATTCGCGCACCGCCTCGATACCCGCGGGCTTGCGTCCCAGCTTGAGCAGCATTTCGTCCACCGCCGCGGCCAGGTCGGGCACCGAATCGATCAAGGTACCGTCCAGATCGAACATCACCAGCCGTGGCAACTTGCCAGGGAACAACTGCTCAAAACCGCTCATGGACGCGCCAGCGCCAGTTCGGCGCGCATCTTGGCGATCACTTCCTGATAGTCCGGGGCGTTGAAGATCGCCGAGCCGGCCACGAAGGTGTCGGCGCCAGCAGCGGCGATTTCGCGGATATTGTTGACGTTGACACCACCGTCGATCTCCAGGCGGATATCACGCCCCGAAGCGTCGATCAGCGCACGGGCTTCGCGCAGCTTGTTCAGCGTGCCGGGAATGAACTTCTGCCCGCCGAAGCCTGGGTTAACGCTCATCAACAGGATCATGTCGACCTTGTCCATCACGTACTCGAGCACGCTCAACGGCGTGGCCGGGTTGAACACCAGGCCCGCCTTGCAACCGCCTTCGCGGATCAGTTGCAGGGTACGGTCCACGTGCAGCGAGGCTTCCGGGTGGAAGGTGATGTAAGTGGCGCCGGCGTCAACGAAGTCACCGATGATGCGATCGACCGGGCTGACCATCAGGTGTGCATCGATGGGCGCGGTGATGCCGTACTTGCGCAGCGCGGCGCAGACCATCGGACCGATGGTCAGGTTGGGCACGTAATGGTTGTCCATGACATCGAAGTGCACGAAGTCGGCACCGGCGGCCAACACCTTGTCCACTTCCTCACCCAGGCGGGCGAAGTCGGCGGAGAGAATCGATGGAGCAATGACGAAGGGCTGCATGACGCACCTTTTTTGAGCTAAATCACGATGGCGCGCATTGTATACCGCATGCTTTGCCCTGCGCACCGTGACCTAACTCAACGGTTAGTAGGCGGCCCGATAGATTTTCTCGATATCGGCTGCGCTGAGCTGGCGCGGATTGTTACGCATCAGCCGCTCGATGCCCGCCGCTTCCGTGGCCATGGCCGGGATCGCGTCCTCGGGCACCCCGAAGCTACGCAAGCCCGCCGGGATCTCCACGGCGGCACACAATCGCGCCATGGCCTCCACCGCTCGATCGGCCGCGTCATTGACGCTCAAACCTGAAACATTCACCCCCATCGCCTGGGCAATGTCCTGCATGCGTTCCACACAGGCCAGCTTGTTCCAGTGCATTACATGGGGCAGCAACAGCGCATTGCTGACGCCGTGGGCGATATTGAAACGCCCGCCCAGCGGATAGGCCAGCGCATGCACCGCACCGACCCCGGCATTGCCGAAGGCCATGCCGGCCATCAGGCTGGCGGTGGCCATATCGTCACGGGCTTGCAGGTTGCCCGGGTTGGCGTAGGCCTTGGGCAAGGCGCCGGCAATCAACCTGATCGCGCCGATGGCCAGGGCGTCGGTGATCGGCGATGCATTCAGCGACAGGTAGGACTCGATGGCGTGCACCAGCGCATCCACGCCACTGGCGGCAGTGACGCCGCGCGGGCAAGTGAGGGTCATTTGCGGGCTGATCAGCGCCACATCCGGCAGCAGATAATCACTGACAATGCCTTTTTTCAGTTGGGCAACCTTGTCGGAAAGGATCGCCACATTCGTCACTTCCGAACCGGTGCCGGCGGTAGTCGGGATGGCGATCAGCGGCGGCCCTTTGCGCGGCACCTGGTCGACACCGAACAGATCCGCCAGTGCACCGTGATAACCGGCATAGGCCGCCACGCTTTTGGCGATATCGATGGCACTGCCGCCGCCCACCCCGATCAAGCCGTCATGCCCGCCGTCACGGTACACCTGCATGCAGTCCTCGACGATGGCGATTTCCGGGTCGGGCAGCACGCGGTCGAAAATTTCGTAGGTACGCTCGCCCAAGTGCTCCAGCGCCAGCGCCACAGTGCCAGACTTGACCAGCGCGGCATCAGTCACGATCAGCGGGTTATCCACATCCAGACGCGAGAGTTCGAAGGCCAGTTGTTCGATGGCCCCCTGGCCGGTCAACAGCTTGTGGGCGATCTTGAATGAGGAAGTACTCATGTGCGCGGCCTCTTGTTGAGTGATGGGCTGGCACAAGCGTAGCTTCCTACGGCGTGTTGTCAGCTATTCAGCAACTGAATGCACAGGTGATTCAAAGTGGGCACGGTCAGTGTGGGAGCTGGCTTGCCTGCGATGGCATCACTTCGGTTTGACTGATAAACCGAGTTGCCTGCATCGCGGGCAAGCCCGGCTCCCACAAAAGCCACATCCATTGGATCGCGTTGCCACAGTCAGACCTGCGCGGTCCGCAGTTTCTCGCTACGCCCGCGCAGCCATTCCAGGGTGAGCAACAGCAACACCGAGAAGGCAATCAGCAGGGTCGCCGCCGCCGCGATCGTCGGGCTGAGGTTTTCACGGATACCGCTGAACATCTGGCGCGGCAAGGTCGCTTGCTCGGGGCCGGCAAGGAACAGCGTCACCACGACTTCGTCGAACGATGTCGCAAAGGCAAACAGCGCCCCGGAAATCACCCCCGGCGCAATCAACGGCAAGGTCACCCGGCGGAACGTGGTCAGCGGCGACGCCCCGAGACTGGCCGCTGCCCGCACCAGGTTATGGTTGAAACCCTGCAAGGTGGCCGACACGGTGATGATCACAAACGGTACACCCAGCACCGCGTGTACCACGATCAGCGAGAAGAAGCTGTTGCCCAGACCCAAAGGCGCAAAAAACAGGTAGCTGGCCACGCCAATGATCACCACCGGCACCACCATCGGTGAAATCACCAAGGCCATCACCAGCGCCTTGCCGGGGAAGTGGCCACGGGTCAGGCCAATCGCTGCCAGGGTACCGAAGACCATAGCCAGCACCGTCGCGGCGGGGGCCACGATGATGCTGTTCTTCAGCGCGCGCATCCACTCGGCCGAGCCGAAGAAGTCCTGGTACCAATGCAGTGAGAAACCTTGCAGCGGATACACCAGGAAACTCCCGCTGTTGAACGAAAGCGGGATGATCACCAGCACCGGCAAAATCAGGAACAGCAGGATCAAGCCGCAGAGAATCCGCAAGCTGTAGAACCACACCCGTTCGATGGGCGACATATAAGGGCTCAGCATCGCAAAAGTCTCCTCAGCTCAGGCGCAGGCGACTGGCGCCTACCAGCCGGTTGTAGATCAGGTACAGCAACACGGTGGCCAGCAGCAGCAAGCCGCCCAGCGCGGTGGCCATGCCCCAGTTGATGCTGGTGTTGGTATAAAACGCCACGAAGTAGCTGACCATCTGGTCGTTGGGACTGCCCAGCAAGGCCGGGGTGATGTAGTAACCAATCGCCAGGATGAACACCAGCAGGCAACCGGCGCCGACGCCGGCGTAGGTCTGCGGGAAGTACACGCGCCAGAAGCTGGCGAACGGGTGACAGCCCAGGGAAATCGCCGCGCGCATATACGTGGGCGAGATGCCTTTCATCACGCTGTAGATCGGCAGAATCATGAATGGCAACAGAATATGCACCATGGAGATGTAGACCCCGGTGCGGTTGAACACCAGTTCCACCGGTTTATCGACCAGGCCCAGGCCCATCGGCGCACTGTTGATCAAGCCACCGGATTGCAGCAGCACGATCCACGCCGCCACCCGTACCAGAATCGAGGTCCAGAACGGCAGCAGCACCAGAATCATCAGCAGGTTGCTTTGTCGCGACGGCAAGTTGGCCAACAGGTACGCCAGGGGATAGGCCAGCAGCAGGCACACAAAGGTGATGACCAGGCCCATCCAGAATGTACGGGCGAAGATGTCCAGGTAAATCGCCTGGTCGGGCGTGGCCGGGGCGACTTCACCCAGGTCGTCGATCCGGTGATCGACCGCCGCCAGCAGGTAATACGGCGTGAGGCTGCTGGTGTTGCGCCGGATCGCCTGCCAATACGCCGGGTCGCCCCAACGCTCGTCCAGGTTTTCCAGCGCTTCTTTATAGGAGGCGGGCGCTTCGGTAAACGGCAGCGCCCGCGCGGTCTTGGTAAGCAGGCTGCGATAGCCGGCCAGCTCCATGTTCAAGCGTTTGGACAAATCGCCCAGTGTCTGGTTTTTACGCGCCTCGCCCAGGTCCTCGCTGAGGGCCTGATACACCGGCTCGCCGGGCAAACCGCGGCCATCCCAGGTATTGATCGCCATCACCGTGCGCGGCATGCCGCCCACCACTTCCGGGTTGCCGACGCTTTTGTAAAGCAACGCAACGATCGGCACCAGGAACACCAGCACCAGGAACAGCACCAGCGGCGCAATCAAGGCCTGGGCTTTCCAGCGGTTGACCCGCTCGGCACGCGCCAGACGCTGCTTGAGGGTGGGGCCAGGAATGGCGATATCCATGGCAAACTCCGATTATGAAAATTAATGCAATCTGCGCAACACAGCAGGTCTCATGTGAAAGCGGGCTTGTGTGGGAGCGGGCTTGCTCGCGAATACGGTGGGTCCGCCTCCCCACCCTTTTGCCT
>NZ_JBSVVZ010000088.1:0-21489 GCF_054071875.1 Pseudomonas sp. SDO524_S393
CCAGTGTGGGGACCGGGAAGTGCCAACTGCCATCTGCGCTCGCGTAGGCATTGCCGATCTGCACATCGCCGTCGTAGATCGCTACCGGGCTGTTGGGTTGGGCTTTGCCGATCAGGGTGGGGGTTCTGTCATCTGTGAGACTGCCAGAGGTCAGTTCACCGGTTTTGCCGAAGTCGTCGAAGGCAAAGTCGATAGAGGGTGCGGCCGAAACGCTGCGGGAAGCCACTTCGGGTTGCGAGCCCCCCACGCTCTGGCTCTGGGCGTCATGGGCGGGTGTCAGACCATGGAGGGTCATGTTTTCAGCCGTTGAGCCAATTTCGCGTTCAACATATTCACGCGCTTCTGTGTTTTTCTTCGTTGAATCCATCAGGTCTTACCACCAAAAAATAGAAAAAATGATCGTGATTGCCCCCCCGGGTCACACGCTCATTTCTGCATTTTTTGCTGGCGTCAACGTTAAGACATGTCTCAAAAAAAACGAAGTCGTCAGGGGCCGGTGAGGTACGAGCGCATTGGATTCTGGTCAGCTATCTGCGCCTATCTGTATTGAACCGTCCGGTTCCGAACCTCGCGAAAGAATGATCATCCGTTCAGAAGATGCATCGTGCGCTCGACCAGCGCGACCATGTCCGCTTCGCGGGCACCGGTTTTCCCCAGCACGCGCATGCCCTCGATCTGACAGACCAGAAAGTGTGCCATCGCCTGTTCGTCCCCTTCACGGAACTCACTGGCCGCTTGCCCTCGAATGATGGTGCTTGCATACAGTTGTTGAGTGCGTCGAAGCATGCGGTTGATCCGCAACGCCACCTCGGGGTCCTGGGCGGCGGATTCGTTCGCGACGGCGACCACCAGGCAGCCCCTGCGACCGGCTTCACCTGATGACGCTCGGGCGTGACGAAGCAGTGATTCGTGGATCACCTCTTTGGCCGTACCCGGCTGTGACAGGACCTCCGACATCGATTTCAAGACGTCGGCGGTATAGATATCGAGCGCTGCCAGCAGCAGGCCTTTCTTGTCTGTGAACGCTTTGTACAGACTGCCTCGGGACAATCCGGTGCCTTCGATCAGGTCCGGTAATGACGCGCCTTCATAGCCACGGTCCCAAAACACATGCATGGCATCACGGGCAGCATCGCCCAGGTCGAACGCACGCGGGCGTCCTGGGCCGGTTGCATCGGTCATCGATCAGTACTCCTGAATGTCGGTTCAGGCCAAGAACCGATCGGTTCCAATGTAATGGTTTTTTCAGCCGTTTTGCCCACACAAAAATGCACGGCCAATGTTCATTTATGGCAGTGCCGGTCCCTGCGAATACCTCCCAAAATGGGCCCAATGTGGTTCAGACGATCCACACAACGACGGTTAAGGAGTCAGGCATGTCAGGTAAATTCACTCATCAAGTTGCAGTCGTCACCGGCGGGTCCACCGGTATCGGCTTTGCAATTGCGCAGGGTTTGATTGCCGAGGGTGCGAAGCGCGTTTACATCACCGGTCGTTCGCCAGGCACGTTGGAAGCAGCCGTTGCCAAGCTGGGCAATAAAGCCGTGGCGGTACTTTCCGATGTTTCGCGCCAGGCTGATCTGGATGAGCTCAAGGCGGTGATCGAGGCGCAGGACGAGCAAGTGGACGCGGTATTCGCCAACGCGGGTATCTGCGAAAAAAACCCGGTGGGCGAGACCAGCGAGGCCGCGTACTACTCGATGTTCGACATTAACGTGAAGGGCGTTTTCTTTACGGTGCAGACGCTGTTGCCGCTGATGAAGGACGGTTCGTCGATTGTCCTCACGGCCTCTATCTGCTCGAGCAACGGCATGGAAGGGCTGAGTCTCTACAACGCTTCCAAGGCAGCGGTGCGGTCGTTCGCGCGTACCTGGGCGAACGAACTCAAGGGCCGCAAGATCCGTGCAAACGTACTCAGCCCTGGCTTCACTCGGACCCCGTTGATGGACAACGGCTTGAAGATGAGCGAGGGCGACATCGCCGCGCTTCGCGAGCATGTCGAGCAGATCACGCCGCTGGGCTATATGGCTCAACCGGAAGAGATCGCCTCGACCGCGCTGTTCCTGGCGTCCGACGATGCAAGGTACGTCAACGGCGTTGAGCTGATGGTCGACGGCGGTCTCTCGCAAATCTGAAGATCCACTACGCCTTGAGCAGCCCCTCAATGGGGTTGCTTTCAACAGGACACCCTGATGAACAATGAACCATTGATCGCTCGGCTGGATGCGCTGGAAAGTCGCGCCGCCATCGAGACCCTTATCAGTGCTTACGCAAACGCATTCGACCGCATCGATGTATCGCTCTTGCAGAGTATCTGGCATGCAGATTCGACGCTGGACCTGCCGGGGTTCGGCAGCGCCGCGAGCCGTGATGAAATCTTGCTGATGGCTGAAAATAGCTGGCGGCAGATGCCGCATATGCACCACTGGATGGCCAACCCCTTGATCCGGATCGATGGAGACAGCGCAATGGGTACGGTCGCCGCGGACTGCCTGTTCCACGATGTAGAAAAGGGCCCGGTACAAGTGAGCGGGCTGTATCACGACCGGTTCGAACGCCGTGAGGGACGATGGGCGTTCCTGTCGAGGCGTTTTGAACTCCACTACCTGACACCCCTGAAGGACTGGGTTCCTGTTGCGGGCAATGAACCGTATGCCTGGAGCGGATCGTCAGCCGAAAGAGGCTGACCCACGCGGGACAAACCTGCTCGCTGCCCAACTTGTGCAGCGCCTGGCCGCCTGTTTACAGGTTCAGGATTCCGCGCTGGCCTGTGTAGGGTCCGGGCAATGCTCATTGCCGCCATCCAGGCCCTGCTTGTAGTTGCGGCTGAGCAGGGAGGCCTTGCCGTTGTGCCAGGTCAGCGTCAGCACATACAGCGTGTCGTAGTCGCTGCCGGACCAATCGTCAGTGATGGTGTGTGTACGTCCTGAGGCTTCGCTGGCCACCTTGTTGATCAGCTCCGGCAGGTAGCCGTGGGACCAGGCGGTGTAAATGACGGCGTTGTGATACTTGTCTTCTACCAGTTCGTCGGCGAGGGCGCTGGTGTCATTCGCCGAGAACTGGATATTCACCGGCAGGCCCAGTTTGATTGCGCTGGGGCTGATGGTCATCAGGGGGCGAATGTAGCTATAGGAATTATCCAGCTCACCTTCCTCGACATTGCGCGTCGGGTTGGCGGCGAACACGAAGTTGGCCTTGCCGAACTTTTCTGGCAATACGGTGGCCAGGTTCATTGCGCGGTTCAAGCCCTGGCAGTTGAGCTGGCCCAGGCCGCCGGCAGGTTTTTCACCGTGACGCAGGAACACCAGGGTTTGTACGCCGTCCACGGGTTCGGCACTGCTGAGCGGCGACTCCAGGCTCAGGCCGATGGCGCCGCCGGCAAGCAACAACGGCAACATCATGTATGAATAGCGTTTAAGGTGCTGCGTCAGGCACAGAGGCTTGATCTTCATGGCAGGTTCGAGTCTTCGTGCAAGGGGTGAGGGCGGACAAGCCCGGCCCCAGTGACGCCTCGGGCGCCCTGCGGTGTTCCCTGTCGTTATAGCGAGGTGCCTCCATTCACCGTTCGAGCGCAGTTAAGAGTGCGCGCGGGCCCATTGGTTCGCCCACGCGGCAGATTAGCCTGTGCATGTTGCGTAATGATGACCCATGCACGGCGCCGTACAGATGACTATCATGGGGACTTTCTGCCCAGGGATTTCCGGATGAACTCACTCGCTGCTTTCCCGATCAACAGCAAATGGCCCGCCCAGCACCCCGAGCGCCTGCAGCTGTATTCGCTGCCCACGCCCAACGGCGTCAAGGTGTCGATCATGCTCGAAGAACTGGGCCTGCCCTATGAGGCGCACAAAGTCAGTTTCGAGACCCAGGACCAGCTATCCCCCGAGTTCCTGTCGCTGAACCCCAACAACAAGATCCCCGCGATCATCGACCCCAATGGCCCGAGCGGCCAGCCGCTGGCGTTGTTCGAGTCCGGCGCGATCCTGATTTACCTGGCGGAAAAAACCAGCCAGTTGCTGTCCGAAGACCCGGCTACCCGTTACGAGACCCTTCAGTGGCTGATGTTCCAGATGGGCGGCATCGGGCCCATGTTCGGCCAGTTGGGCTTCTTCAATAAATTTGCCGGCAAGGCTTATGAAGACAAGCGTCCGCGGGATCGCTATGCCGCCGAATCCCGGCGTTTGCTGGCGGTGCTGGAAAAACGCCTGCTGGGCCGCACCTGGATCATGGGCGACGACTACAGCATTGCCGATATCGCCACCTTCCCGTGGGTCCGCAACCTGATCGGCTTCTACGAGTCGGGCGACCTGGTGGGTATCGCCGACTTCCCCAATGTGCTGCGCGCCCTGGATGGTTTTGTCGCCCGGCCGGCGGTGATCCGTGGCTTGAGCATCCCGGGCTGAACCATGGCGACCTTCGATTTCAAGCAGCTGGATGTGTTCAGCCGTGTGGCGCTCAAGGGCAACCCGCTGGCGGTGGTGTTGGGTGCCGACAGCCTCGACGATCAACAAATGGCCGATTTCGCGAAATGGACCAACCTGAGTGAAACCACGTTCCTGTTGAAGCCTCGCGATCCGCGTGCGGACTACCGGGTGCGTATCTTCACGACGTTGCAAGAGTTGCCGTTCGCCGGCCATCCGACCCTGGGCAGTTGCCATGCGTGGTTGCAGGCGGGGGGCATTCCCCAAGGCGAAGAGATCATCCAGGAGTGTGAAATCGGGCTGGTGCGTATCCGCCGCCAAGGGGATGAGCTGGCCTTTATTGCACCGCCGTTGCTGCGCTCCGGACCGGTAGAGGCGTCCTTGCTGGAGCGTGTGCGCCGGGGGTTGGGCCTGGCGCCCGGGGCCATCCTGCGCAGCCAGTGGGTCGACAATGGTGCCGGCTGGCTGGCGGTGATGCTGAAAGATCGTGCCGCGGTGCTGGCGCTGCGCCCTGACTATGGGCAATTGCTCGGCCTGGCGGTGGGCGTGATCGCGCCGTGTGATTCGGTCCGTGATGACGTGGATGCGCAGTTTGAGGTGCGTGGCTTTATTGCCGGCGACGGCGCCCCGGAGGATCCGGCCACCGGTAGCCTGAACGCGGGCATCGCTCAATGGCTGCTGGGCGAAGGTTTGGCGCCGGAGCGTTTTGTGGTCAGCCAGGGTACGGCGATGGGGCGGGCGGGGCGCATTCGTATCGAGCGCCAGGGCGACGAAATCTGGGTTGGTGGCGCTGTGGCGGTGTGTATCGAAGGACGCCTGCATCTCTAGTTCCACGGGATTGTTGCGGTGCGCGCAACACAGTGTTGGCCCTCGGGGGCTGTGCTGCCGAGGGGCAGGGGCATAAGCTTTCTCCCCCAAAGTTCGATGCCTCTACTGTTTTCAGCCTTCAGGAAGTCCATGACCAGCCAGTTCCCACAAGCCCGTCCGCGTCGCCTGCGCCGCTCTGCCGAGTTGCGCGGCCTGTTCCAGGAAACCGAATTCACCCTCAATGATCTGGTGTTGCCGATCTTCGTCGAGGAAGAGGTCGACGATTTCGTGCCGATCACCAGCATGCCGGGTGTGCAGCGCATCCCTGAGAAGAAACTGGCCGCTGAGATCGAGCGTTATGCCCGTGCCGGCATCAAGTCGGTCATGACCTTCGGCGTGTCCCACCACCTGGACGCCAGCGGCAGCGACACCTGGAAAGAACGCGGCCTGGTCTCGCGCATGTCCTCGATCATCAAGGACGCCGTGCCGGAAATGGTCGTGATGTCCGACACCTGCTTCTGTGAATACACCGACCACGGCCACTGCGGCGTGATGCACGGCGCCCACGTCGACAACGATGCGACCCTGGTCAACCTCGGCCAACAAGCCGTGGCGGCCGCTCGCGCCGGCGCCGATGTCATCGCACCGTCCGCCGCCATGGACGGCCAAGTCCAGGCGATCCGCCGCGCACTGGATGACGCCGGCTTCACCCACATCCCGATCGTGGCCTACTCCACCAAATTCGCCTCGGCTCTCTACGGCCCGTTCCGCGAAGCCGGCGGCAGCGCCCTCAAGGGCGATCGCAAAAGCTACCAGATGAACCCGATGAACCGCCGCGAAGCCGTGCGCGAATCGCTGCTGGACGAACAGGAAGGCGCGGACGCGCTGATGGTCAAGCCGGCTGGCGCCTACCTCGATATCATTCGTGACATTCGCGAAGCATCGCGCTTGCCGGTGGCTGCGTATCAGGTGAGCGGTGAATACGCGATGATCAAGTTCGGTGCCCAGGCGGGTGCGATTGACGAGGCGCGGGTGGTGCGGGAGACGCTGGGGTCGATCAAGCGGGCGGGGGCGGATTTGATTTTCACCTATTTCGCCATGGATCTTGCCCTGGCGGGTATCTGACCCAGACCTGCGGAACTGCCGCTATCCTTGAGCGTCGATAGTTGATCGTCGCTCAAGGATGTCCCATGCCTCACCTTCGCCTTATTCTGTGCATCACTTCGTTGTTGGTAGTGGCCGGTTGCTCCACGTCACGCACCTCACAGCAGCCGACGCGCAGCGAAACCGAGGTGAAAGCGCAGATCGTGCGCCTGCTGCCGGCGACGGTGGCGGACCGCAACGGCTGGGCACAGGACATCTACACCGCCTTCGATACCCAGAAAATCTACCCGAGCACCGAGAATATCTGCGCCGTGCTGGCAGTCACCGAACAGGAGTCCACTTATCAGGTCGACCCACCTGTGCCGAACATGGGCAAGATCGCCCAGGATGAAATCCTGCGGCGTGCGGGGAAAGTCCACGTACCGGAATTTGTCGTCCGCAGCGCGCTTCAATTGCGCTCGCCCACCGGAAAAACCTACACCGACCGCCTGAGCGCCGCGCGCACCGAGAAGGACCTCAGCGGCATTTTCGATGACTTCATTAGCATGGTGCCCTTGGGCAACACGCTGTTCGGCGGCTTCAACCCCGTGCACACCGCGGGTCCCATGCAAGTCAGCATCGAGTTTGCGCAGAAACAGTCGCGGGGTTATCCCTACACGGTGGACGGCACTATTCGCCGCGAAGTATTCACTCGCCGTGGCGGCATGTATTTCGGTATCGCCCACTTGCTGGGCTACCCGGTCAACTACGACCAACCGCTGTACCGCTTTGCCGATTTCAACGCCGGTTGGTACGCCAGCCGCAATGCAGCGTTCCAGGCCGCCGTCAGCCGCGTCTCGGGCACCGAACTGGCGCTGGACGGAGACTTGATTCGTTACGGTTCATTGCTGCCTGGCACCACCGAACTGGCGGCGCGCTCCCTGGGCGCAAAATTGGGCATGCGCAACCCCAGCATTCGTAGCCAATTGGAGCAGGGCGACCAGTTGGATTTCGAGGACACCATGGTCTATCAGCGGGTGTTCGCATTGGCCGACAAGGCGGCGGGCAAGCCGGTGCCACGGGCGATCCTGCCGGGCATCGTGCTCAAGAGCCCGAAGATCACCCGCAACCTGACCACAGCCTGGTTTGCCAAGCGAGTGGATGAGCGCTACCAGCGTTGCATGAAGCGCTGATCAGGCGCGGCGCTTGACAAACCGGCGCCACAGCCACACCCAGAGCCACACTACCGGGAACGTCAGGATCACGAACGGCAGCCCATAACTGGCACGCTCCACGGCGTCGGCGGTGCCGTCCACCAGGTTGTCACCCAGGTTGCTGAACATTCGACTCAAGCGTGAGGTCTGGTTCGCACCGTCCGAGGAGCGGAAGTTCAGCGTGACGCGGTTGGTGTCCAGACGGCGCTGTTGGCCGGCGGCAACCTGCGCCAGTTCCTGCAACTCGTTTTCGATGGCGGCCTGTTCCTTGCTCAAGGCAATCAGGTCGCTGACGGTGATGTCCTTGCGCTTGGCCAGTTCATCCAGGCGTTGCAACTGGGCCAGCAGGCGCTCCTGGCGACGACGCACGTCAGCGACGGCTTCCGCCAGATCCTCGGCGGTGGTGACGCGTCGACCGAGTTTGCCGCCTTCGGACGCCATCGCCACGATCGGCTCCACGCCGGCGGGTGCGATGCGCAGGATAAGCTCGCCGCCGTTGTCGTCTTCGGTAATACCCAGAATATTGCAGGCGCCAAAGCGCGCGGTTTCGCAGGCTTCGCGAGTGGCCTGCATCCGGGGGCCGAGCAGCGCGCCGGGCAGGGCCAGGGTCAGCTCATGTTCATAAGCCAGTTGCGCACCGGCTCGGCTTTGTTCGCCGTTGATGACGGTGGCGCGGGAATGATCCTTGGGTGAGCAGCCGGCTAATGCCAGGCTGGCCAGCAGGGTCAACAGGAGAGAGAACTTGCCGTCCAGATGGCGCATAGGGGTCCTTGGGGAGCGGGTGCATTGAGCAGGATTAAAGCGGGTTCGGGAGGGGAACGCAAAGAGACCAGGTATCGAGGGAAAGAAAAGGCCCGGTTTTCGTGGAACCAGGCCTTTTCGGTGTTGCTCTTTAGTTTTGGGGCTGCTGCGCAGTCCTGAGAACAGCCGCCCGTTGATCGGGATCAGCTGCGTTCGAGGGCGAGGGCGACGCCTTGGCCGCCACCGATGCACAGCGTCGCCAGGCCTTTCTTGGCGTCGCGCTTGATCATCTCATGCAGCAGGGTCACCAGCACACGGCAGCCTGAGGCGCCGATGGGGTGGCCGATGGCAATGGCGCCGCCGTTGACGTTGACCTTGTCGGCATCCCATTCCAGCTCTTTGCCCACCGCCAGGGATTGCGCGGCGAAGGCTTCGTTGGCTTCGATCAGGTCCAGGTCGCCCAGGCTCCAGCCGGCCTTGTCCAGGCAGCGGCGGGTGGCCGAGACCGGCCCAATGCCCATGATCGCCGGGTCGACGCCGGCGTTGGCATAACTGGCGATACGTGCGAGTACCGGCAGGCCGAGGGCTTTGGCCTTGTCGGCACTCATCAACAGCACGGCGGCGGCGCCGTCATTGAGGCTGGAAGCGTTGCCTGCGGTGACGCTACCGTCTTTCTTGAAGGCTGGCTTGAGTTTGGCCAGGGCTTCGGCGGTGGTACCGGCGCGCGGCTGTTCGTCCACGGCGAAGCTCACGGGGTCGCCTTTGCGCTGGGGGATCAGGATCGGCGTGATCTCGTCGACAAAGCGGCCCGATTCGATAGCAGCGGCGGCTTTTTGCTGGGACGCCGCGGCGAACGCGTCCTGGGCTTCACGGCTGATGCCGTACTTGTCCACCAGGTTTTCGGCGGTGATACCCATGTGGTAATCGTTGAACGCGTCCCACAGGCCGTCGGTGATCATGCTGTCGATCATCTTGGCGTGGCCCATGCGCAAACCGGTGCGTGCGGCGGGCAGTACGTATGGCGCCAGGCTCATGTTCTCCATGCCCCCGGCGATGATCACTTCGGCGTCACCACAGCGAATGGCCTGTGCGCCCAGGTGCAAGGCCTTGAGGCCCGAGCCGCAGACTTTGTTCAGGGTCAGGCTCGGCACCGCGTGGGGCAGGCCGGCGAGGATCGAGGCCTGGCGCGCAGGGTTCTGGCCGCTGCCTGCGGTGAGCACCTGGCCCAGGATCACTTCATCGACCAGCGCCGGGTCCAGGCCGGTCTGTTCCAACAGGCGACGGATCACGGCGGCGCCCAGTTCCGGTGCCGGAATATTCGCCAGCGAACCCTGGAAGCTGCCCACGGCGGTGCGGGTGGCAGCGACAATCACGACGTCTTGCATGGAATCTGTCCTCACTGGAAGAGCATTTCTGGAACGTGGTCCGGGACGATCAGTTTACCGGCGGTCTTGCTCACAATCTCTTCAACACTGACGCCAGGTGCGCGTTCCTTGAGGACAAAAGCGCCATTTTCGATTTCCAGGTAGGCCAGGTCCGTCAATACGCGCTTGATGCAGTTAGCGCCGGTCAGCGGCAGGCTGCATTGGCTGAGCAGCTTGGACTCACCGTCCTTGGACGCGTGGGTCATGATCACGATGATGTTTTCCGCACCGGCCACCAGGTCCATGGCGCCGCCCATGCCTTTGACCAGCTTGCCGGGGATCATCCATGAGGCGATGTTGCCTTGCACGTCCACCTCGAAGGCGCCGAGCACCGTGAGGTCGACGTGGCCGCCACGGATCATCGCGAAAGATTCTGCGGACGAGAAGATCGACGCGCCGATACGGGCGGTGACGGTCTGCTTGCCGGCGTTGATCATGTCGGCATCGATGGTGTCTTCGGTCGGGAACGGGCCCATGCCCAGCAGGCCGTTTTCCGATTGCAGCATCACTTCCATGCCTTCGGGAACGTAGTTGGCCACCAGGGTGGGAATGCCGATGCCAAGGTTGACGTAGAAACCGTCCTGCAATTCGCGGGCGACGCGTTGAGCCATTTGATCGCGGGTAAGAGCCATTTTGTGTGTCCTTATTGTTCGGGCTGGGGGTGGATTACTTGCGGACGGTGCGCTGTTCGATGCGCTTCTCGAAGGTGCCGCAGATAATCCGGTCGACGTAGATGCCAGGGGTGTGGATCTGCGCCGGGTCCAGCTCGCCCGGTTCGACGATTTCCTCGACTTCGACCACGGTGATCTTGCCGGCGGTGGCCGCCAGCGGGTTGAAGTTCTGGGCGGTGTGACGGTAGATGACGTTGCCGAAGTGGTCGGCTTTCCAGCCTTTGACGATGGCGAAATCGCCGGTGATGGACTCCTCCATCAGGTACGGACGGCCGTTGAATTCGCGGGTTTCCTTGCCTTCGGCCACTGGGGTGCCGACCCCGGTTGCGGTGAAAAAAGCCGGGATACCGGCGCCACCGGCGCGCATTTTTTCCGCCAGGGTGCCTTGGGGCGTCAGCACCACTTCGATTTCGCCGCTGAGCAGTTGCTTCTCGAACAGGGCGTTTTCACCGACGTAGGAGGCAATTACCTTGCTGATCTGCTTTTGCTCCAGCAGCACGCCCAGGCCGAAACCGTCGACACCACAGTTGTTCGATACGACTGTCAGGTCGCGGGTGCCTTTACGCTTGATCTCGGCGATGAGGTTTTCCGGAATGCCGCACAGGCCAAAACCACCGGAGAGCACGGTCATACCGTCTTCCAGACCTGCCAGCGCTTCCTCGTAGGACGCCACGCGTTTATCGAAACCTGCCATATGCACCTCTTTTATTATGTGTGGGCCAGCCAATGACTTGAGTGTTGCGCTGACGAATTGATTTGTTAAGTTGTTTTTTAAGGTTGATTGTTTTAAAAAACAGCATAGTCGACTCATCCTTCGGAGTGTCCCGTGACCGTCAAACAGATGCGTGCGTTTCTCGCCGTGGCCCAGAGCCTGAGTTTTGCTGCCGCTTGCGAGCGTCTGCACCTCTCCCAGTCGGCGCTGAGCTTGACTATCAAAGGCCTGGAGGAAGGGCTGGGCGGGCGCCTGTTCAGCCGCAATACACGTAATGTCGCCCTGACGCCCGAAGGTGAATCGCTGCTGCCCCTGGCCCGTCGACTGATCGCCGATTGGGACAACGCCGAAGATGAACTGCGCCAGCGCTTCACCCTGCAACGTGGGCGTGTGACGGTGGCCGCGATGCCGTCATTTGCTGGCAACCTGCTGCCGCCGATCCTGAAGATATTCCGCGCGCGTTACCCTCAGGTGAACGTCACCGTGCATGACTTGATCAACGAACAGGTCTTGGAGATGGTCCGTGATCGCCAAGTGGAACTGGGCGTGGCATTCGAGCCGGCGCAGGGTTCATCACTGGCGTTCACGCCGTTGTACCTAGACCGGTTCGTTGCGGTCGTACCCGGTGATTCGCCGCTTGCACAGCGCGATGACATCGACTGGAAGACCCTGTTGGAGCAACCGTTCATTACCCTGCAAAGGCCTTCCACGGTGCGGGTAATGCTGGAGGAGCACCTGGGTGCCTTGCAGATGAAGCTGCCGGTTGCGCTGGAAAGCCATCAACTCGCGACCGTGGGCAAGATGGTTGCCAGTGGCCTGGGAGTCAGCGCGGTCCCGGCGTTGTGCGCGCAGCAGATGGAAGAAGCGGGTGCCCATTGCATCACCCTGAGTGATCCTGTGATCGAACGACCGATTGGTGTGTTGACCAAGCCAGGGCATGAACTGTCGGCGGCGGCGCAGGTGTTGTTCGACATTTTCCGTGATGAAGCCGCGAAAGGCCGCTTCCCACTCTTACAGGTTTTGTAGTGACAGCCGAAAATCTAAGGCAATAAAAAAGTCCGCCCGGTTAACCGGGCGGACTTGATGTAGTCACTACTCGTTAGTAGTAACGGTCGATCACTTTAACTTGCGAACTGTCTTTGAAGGACGCCCAGGCAGTGTTTAGTGTGTCGAATACGTGCTCGATAAAGTTGCGATCAGCCGCGGCCTTCTTGCCGACATAACCCTGGCCACGGCGATATACCTTCAGGCGCGCTGCCAGTTCACGGTTATTGCGGTCAAACTCGGCTTCTTGGGTATTGGGCTCCAGGCAGTCAATTTGGACTTCGCCCGATTTACCAACCCAAAGGATATGGTCGTCGAGTGTGTCTTTCTGCGCTGCGAACATCTCAGCCAATTCATCGATAGTTGGTTGGTTGTTCAGATTCATGTGTAAGCCCCTTGACCAGTTGGCGATCTATCAGTTGATTCGTTAATACTGCTTAGTTGTCTCCGGCTCCAAAAACCGGGCGTCAGCGACTGTCTGCCGAATACGGGCAGGGTCTTGAACCTGATGCATGTAGTCTTGCTGATGAGCGGCTACGCGATGGGGGCATCGCGGAGACAAGCAGCGTTTGAGCGCCTTGTACCGACCTTTGCGGGTCAGTCAGCTTCATCAATCTGCCTTGTGGGCAGCGCACATCCGGAAAAAACAGCTCGGCGGTCAGACGAGCTTGTTCAAAACGCGTGTTACCAACGCTCCCGATCCGGGAGACGACTCGATAATGCAAGGACAAAAAGGTTACGTCAACGGTTATGTAGTGATTATTTTTGAGGACTACATAAATCCCTGCGGGGACGGGAGAATGCGGGAAAACGTGACCTGTGCGTCATTTTTCGTGCGGTTTGGTCGCGGTGCCGAGTGGTCCAGTTGAACGCAGAACCTTGCAGGAGCGGGCTTGCCGGCGATAGCGGTGTATCAGCTACGAACGTGTTAACTGACAGCCCGAAATCGCAGGCAAGCCAGCTCCCACAAGGGAGCTCTGTTGTTAGTGAGAAAGTGCCCGGCGCGATGGCCCTGCTGATTGCGAACCTCCTGTGGGAGTTGTCGAGCCCCGGCGAGGCTGCGAAAGCGGTGGGGCAGACGACATCTGCGTGGGCTGTGTCGCCGTCTTCGCAGCGATGCGGCGACCCGACAAGCCACTCCCGCATTCCTGACATGTGGTGTCTGCGCTATTCCAGGCGCTCAACCAACAATGGCAATAATTGCTCGCACGAAGCCTCGATCTTCACCTGCAACAGCTCATCCCCACGGGTCTTGCCGAGGTTGATGGCTATTACCGGTTTGCCTTGCTCAACCATGGCCTTGCACAAGCGAAACGCTGAATAGGCCATCAGCGATGAACCCACCACCAGCAGGCCATCCGCGTGCTCTACCGCCGTCATTGCTCTGGCCGCTGTAGCCGGGGCTACATTTTCGCCGAAGAACACTACATCCGGTTTCAGGCGCTGGCCGTTGCAATGCGGGCAGCGAGGAACCTGGAAGCGTTCTTCAAAGGTGGGATCGAGCAAGGTGTCGCCGTCGGGCGCCTGAATGGCATCGACGGCGGCAAGGTAAGGGTTTTCGCTTTCCATCAAGCGCTGGATGACATTACGCTCGCTGCGCAGTTGGCAGTCGAGGCACAACACCCGGTGCAGGCTGCCGTGCAACTCGATCACGTCATGGCTGCCGGCCTGGTCGTGCAGAGTATCGACGTTCTGGGTGATTAGCCCGCTGATACGCTGGCGCTGCTGCAAAGTAGCCAACGCGAGGTGGGCCCTGTTCGGCTGTGCAATACGTACCCGCGGCCACCCCAGCATCGCCCGCGCCCAGTAACGGCGCCGCGCCTGCGGGGTGGCGAGGAACTCCTGGTACATCATTGGCGCCTTGCCCCGGCGCACGCCTTCGCTGTCGCGGTAATCCGGGATGCCTGACGAGGTGCTGATCCCCGCACCGGTCAACACCAGAA
The DNA here is from genome assembly GCF_054071875.1 of Pseudomonas sp. SDO524_S393. Classification (NCBI taxonomy): domain Bacteria; kingdom Pseudomonadati; phylum Pseudomonadota; class Gammaproteobacteria; order Pseudomonadales; family Pseudomonadaceae; genus Pseudomonas; species Pseudomonas sp. SDO524_S393. Next base: position 14,061 of record NZ_JBSVVZ010000088.1, read on the forward strand.
AGCGCCGTTCGGCCATGGCCCGATACAGGATGTCGAGGTGGTCTTCCTGATGTTCCAGCGTGTCGAGCATGGGGTCTCCTATTCGCCGCGGATGTACTGCTCCAATTGCTTGATCAGGTCTGCCTGGTCGGCAATCGCTTCTTTTACCAGGTCACCGATAGAGAGCAGGCCCAGCAGCTTGCCGTCTTCAACCACCGGGAGGTGGCGCAGGTGACTGTCGGTCATGATGTTCATGCATTCATCGACCTTTTTATGGGTATCGACGGTGATCACCGGAGAGCTCATGACTTCATCGACCCGCGTCGTCACCGACGACAGGCCCTTGAGTATGAGTTTGCGTGCGTAATCCCGTTCACTGATGATCCCTACCACCACGCCTTCCTTGACGACCGGCAAGGCCCCGACGTTTTTCTCCGACATCCTGACCAGCGCTTCGAATACCGTGTGATCCCATTGGATCGTGTGGACGTCGTGGTGTTTCTGGTCCTTGGCTTTGAGCACTTGTGCAACGGTTTTCATGGCGGCCACTCCGGTGTTGTTGTTAGGAAGTCAGCAGGTCCCCTACAGAATCCTAGACGGCCCGCGCGGGGGCAAGGTCCAAAGCGGCGTTAAACCCGTCGAAAAACGTCATTCGCCGGCTTTTTTCGGTGTTTACCCGGCGCTTGCCGGCTTTTTCCCTCGCTTGGGGCTCGTGGCCGTCTTGCGTGGGGCGCTCTTGCGCTTCTTTTTCCATGGCGTGCTACCCCGGCCTGCCGGGCTGGCCGGGCCGGTGATGGTCATGCGCAGGCCATTACAGCGCTCCACCTGCTTGCTCATCCAGGCCGCTTGTTTGGCGACAAACGTTTCCAGGCTCATTTCGCCGCTTTGCACCATGTCCAGAGCCTGCTCCCAGATGGCCGTCGTACCGGGGTCGGCGATGGCGCGGGGCACCGCGTCGATCAGGCTGAACGCGGCCGGGGTGGCCGACAGCGCCTTGCCGTTCTTCACCAGGTAGCCACGGTCCAGCAACCCCTGGATGATCCCGGCGCGGGTGGCTTCGGTGCCAATCCCGGTGGTGTCCTTGAGCTTTTGTTTGAGCAGCGGGTCTTCCACCAGCTTGGCGACGTTTTTCATCGCCTTGATCAGGTCGCCTTCGGTAAAGGGTTTGGGCGGCTGGGTCCAGAGGTCTTTGAGATTGACCCTGACGACTGCGTAATCCTGGCCTTGTACCAGTGCCGGCAGGGCTTGCGGCGCAGGGGCTTCACGTCCTTTGGTCGGGGCCAGCGCCTCGGGCAGGGCGCGTTTCCAGCCGGGCTCGATCACGACTTTGCCCACGGCGCGCAGGGCCTGCCCGGCGCAATCGAAGTCCGCCTGGGTGCGGTCGTATTCATGGTTGGGCAGGAACTGCGCCAGGTAGCGCGCGCGAATCAGCGTGTACACCGCGCGGTGCTTGCCCGTGAGTTGCCCCGGATCCTTGCCGGCGCCGGTGGGGATGATGCCGTGGTGGGCGCTGACCCTGGCGTCATTCCAGGCCCGCGAACGACGCTGGGGATCGATATGCGGCAACAGTTCGTTCACCGCTGCATCGGCGCGGCCCAGCGCCGCCAGAATACCTGGTGCGTCGCTGTGCTGGCTCACTGGCAGGTAGCCGCAGTCGCTGCGCGGATAGGTGATGACCTTGTGGGTTTCATACAGCGACTGGGCGATGTCCAGGGTTTCCTGGGCGCCCAGGCCAAGCTTCTTCGAACAGATCTCCTGCAGCGTGCCCAGGTCGAAGGGCAGGGGCGCCACCTCGCGCATGCGTTCGGTCCGCAATTTGACCAGCCGGGCCGTGGCAGCATTGCCCATGGCTGCGGCTGCGTCCCGCGCCAGCTGCGGATTGAGACAGCGGCCCTGGTCATCGCAGACGTCCTCGGCGGCGCGCCATTGGGCGGTGAAGGTCATGCCCTCGTGGCGCAGGTCGACGTCGATGGCCCAGTAGGGCACCGGCACGAAATCGGCGATGCTGCGGTCGCGGTCTACCACCAGGCGCAAGGTCGGTGTTTGTACGCGACCCACCGGTAGCACGCCCTGATAACCGGATTGGCGCCCGAGCAAAGTGAACAGGCGGCTCATGTTCATGCCGATCAACCAGTCGGCGCGGGAACGGCCCAGGGCCGAGTGATACAGGTTGAAGGTTTCGGCACCCGGCTTGAGAGCGGCCAGTGCCTTGCGGATGGAGGCATCGTCCAGTGCCGACAGCCACAGGCGCTGGATCGGCCCGCGATAGCGACAATGCTCCACCAGTTCCCGGGCGATCATTTCACCTTCACGGTCGGCGTCGGTGGCGATCACCAATTCCTGGGCTTCCCCCAGCAAACGCTTGACCGCCTTGAACTGGCTGGCGGTCTTGGGCTTGACGCGCATTTTCCATTTTTCCGGGACGATGGGCAGGTCGGCCAGCACCCAGCGCTTGTATTTTTCGTCGTAGGCATCGGGCGGTGCGGTTTCCAGCAGATGGCCGATGCACCAGGTGACCGTGACCCCGTTGCCCAGCCAACACCCGTCGCCGCGGCGGCTGGCGCCAAGCACGGCCGCGATGTCCTTGGCCTGGGAGGGTTTTTCACAGAGGTACAGCCGCATGGTCAGCCCATTCGTTACACAGTTGAATGGAGAGCAGGATGGGCAAAAGGAGGGATTTGATCAACCTTTATCTGGATGGATATACAGCAATTTGTGTGACGACTACAAAACCCCTGTGGGAGCAGGCTTGCTCCCACAGGGGGTCTTCGAGATGCAGAAGATCAGTTGTTATTGATATCCACATGCCGGGTTTCTTTAAGGCAGAACAACCCGACCAACAGGCTGACCCCCGTCACCACTACCGGGTACCACAGGCCGTAGAAGATATCGCCGGTGTACACCACCAGCGCGAACGACACGGTCGGCAGGAAACCGCCGAACCAGCCGTTGCCGATGTGGTAGGGCAGCGACATCGAGGTGTAGCGGATACGCGTCGGGAACAGCTCCACCATCAAGGCGGCCAGCGGGCCGTAGCACATCGCTGCAATCAGGATCAGCACGACGATCAGCACCACCACCATGGTCTTGTTGACCTGGGCCACGTCCGCCGAAGACGGATAACCGGCCAGGGTCACGGCGCCGCGCAGGGCCGCTTCGTCAAACCCGTCGATGCGCACTTCGCCTACGCTCACCTGCACCGGGGTGCCGGCGGGCGCGGCGGTGCTGGTGTAGGGCAGGCCCTGCTTGACCAAAAAGGTCTTGACCTTGTCGCACGGGCTGTCGAATTTGGCCTTGCCCACCGGGTCGAACTGGAAGGTGCAGGTGGCCGGGTCGGCCAGCACGGTGATCGGCGCCTGACGGCTGGCCTGGTCCATCGCCGGGTTGGTGTAGTGCGCCAGGCCCTTGAAGATCGGGAAGTACAGCGCGGTGGCCAGCACCAGGCCGAGCATCAGCACCGGTTTGCGCCCGATCTTGTCCGACAGCCAGCCGAACAGGATGAAGAACGGCGCGCCGATCACCACGCTGATGATCAGCAGCATGTTGGCCAGGGCCGGGTCCATCTTGAGGAACTGGGTGAGGAAGAACAGCACATAGAATTGCGCCGCGTAGAAGGTCACCGCCTGGCCGCCGTTGATGCTGAACAGCGCGATCAGCACCACTTTGAGGTTTTCCCATTTGCCGAACGACTCACGGATCGGCGATTTGCTGGCCTTGCCTTCCTCTTTCATTTTGAGGAAGGCCGGCGACTCGTGCAGGCTCATGCGGATCCACGTGGAGATGCCCAGCAGCACGATGGAGAACAGGAACGGGATGCGCCAGCCCCACACTTCGAACTGGTCACCGGTGAAGTAACGGCAAGCCAGCACCACCAGCAGGGACAGCAACAGGCCGAGGGTGGCGGTGGATTGAATCCAGCTGGTGTGAAAGCCGCGTTTGCCCACCGGCGCATGTTCGGCCACGTAGGTCGCCGCGCCGCCGTATTCGCCGCCGAGCGCCAGGCCTTGCAGCATGCGCAGCACAATCAGAATGATCGGCGCCGCAATGCCGATGCTGGCATAGGTCGGCAACAGGCCGACGCAAAACGTCGCAACGCCCATCAGAATGATGGTGACCAGGAAGGTGTATTTGCGCCCGATCATGTCCCCCAGGCGGCCAAATACCAGTGCGCCGAACGGCCGCACCACAAAGCCGGCCGCAAAGGCCATCAAGGCGAAGATGAACGCCGTGGTGTCGTTGACCCCGGCGAAGAACTGCTTGCTGATCACCGCCGCCAGGGCGCCGTAGAGGAAGAAGTCATACCATTCGAACACCGTCCCCAGAGAGGAGGCGAAGATGACTTTCCTTGAGTCGTTGCTGGTGCTCGCGTCGACTGACGCGCCCAGGGTTTGAGCATGTTCTGACATCGGGTAGCCCTCACAGTGATTATTTATTGTTGTTCCACTGTCGGCGCCGGGTAGGGCGCCGCTATTCAGATTGCGTGAACCAGTTCTTTCTCCGGTGCGAGACTCCTTGTGTTCGGCGAAAGGATCAGCTGTGCGGCTTTCTCCGCGATCATCAGCGTGGGTGAACAGGTATTGCCGGAGGTGATGCGCGGCATGATCGACGCATCGGCGATGCGCAAACCGGGCACGCCATGCACCCGCAGCTGGGCATCGACAACGGCGTCCTTGTCGCTGCCCATGCGGCAGGTGCCCACCGGATGGAAGATTGTCGTGCCAATGCGCGCAGCGGCTTCGTGCAGTTGCTCTTCGGTTTGCAGCGCGTCACCCGGCAGGTATTCCACCGGCTTGAACTGGCTGAGGGCCGGGGCGGCAACGATGCGGCGGGTCAGGCGTATGGCGTCGGCGGCCACCCGCAGGTCTTCCGGATGGCTCAGGTAGTTGGGCTGGATCAGCGGCGCATCCGCCGGGTTGGCCGAGCGGATGTCGATACGGCCCCGGCTTTGCGGACGCAGGTCGCAGACCGATGCAGTGAAGGCCGGAAACCCGTGCAACGGTTCGCCAAAACGTTCCAGGGACAGCGGTTGCACGTGGTATTCGAGGTTGGCCGAGGTCTGCTCCGGCCCCGAGCGGGCAAATGCACCGAGCTGGCTGGGCGCCATCGACAGCGGACCGCTGCGGTCGTACAGGTACTGCAGGCCCATGCCCATCTTGCCCCACAGGGAACCGGCGATCTGGTTCAGAGTGCGCGCGTTTTCCAGCTTGTAGATCAGCCGCAGTTGCAGGTGATCCTGCAGGTTGCCGCCCACGCCGGGCAGTTCGTGCAGTACGTCGATACCCAGTGGCTTGAGCACGCTGGCGGGGCCGATCCCCGAGCGTTGCAGGATGCCGGGCGAACCGACGGAGCCGGCGCACAGGATGATTTCCTTGCGCGCTTTCCAGCTCATGGACTGGCCAAGCTGGCGTCCGGCTACTTGGCAGGCGCGGCCGTTTTCCAGCACTACGCGGTCCACTTCCACGCCGGTCAGCACGGTGAGATTCGGACGCTGACGCACCGGCTTGAGAAACGCCTTGGCCGCGTTCCAGCGCACTCCGGCTTTTTGATTGACCTGGAAGTAGCCGCAGCCTTCGTTGTCGCCCTGGTTGAAGTCGTTGATGCTGGCGATGCCGCTCTGCGCCGCGGCATCGCGGAACGCATCGAGGATCGGCCAGTGCAGGCGCTGTTGCTCGACACGCCATTCACCGCCGTCGCTGTGGAATTCCGAGCCGCCGGCAAAGTGATTTTCGCTGTGTTTGAACAGTGGCAGCACGTCTTTCCAGGCCCAGCCTTCATTGCCGGCAGCTGCCCAGCCGTCATAGTCCCGGGCCTGGCCACGCATGTAGATCATGCCGTTGATCGACGAGCAGCCGCCCAGCACCTTGCCCCGGGGATAACTCAGCGCACGGCCTTGCAGGCCTGCCTGGGCTTCGGTCTTGAAGCACCAGTCGGTACGCGGGTTGCCGATGCAGAACAGGTAGCCGACGGGGATATGGATCCAGGGGTAGTTGTCGCGGCCACCGGCTTCCAGCAGCAGCACGCGGTGGGCAGGGTTGGCGGACAGTCGATTGGCCAGCAGGCAGCCGGCGGGGCCGGCGCCTACTACCACGTAATCGTATTCAGCAGCTGCAATGGGCATCTGAGGCCTCGCTTGTTTTTCTTGTTGGCCCCATCCTAGTTGTTAGTTTTCGTCTTAAAAATGTTAGTTTTTACCCAGCTGCTGTGCGTTTTTAAACAGCACCGCCCTTGGGCGTTGGTGATCACAGGCACGCGGCGCGGTTTCAGGCAATGTTTATGTCCAAGGGAGGGAGGCACCATGTTCGACTGGAATGACCTGCGGTATTTTCTCGAACTGCAGCGCAGCGGACGCCTGCTCACCGCCGCGCAACGCCTGAAAACCACGCACGCGACGGTGGCCCGGCATATCGAAGCCATCGAGAAAAGCCTGGGTACCGCACTGTTCGTGCAGCATGCCCAGGGCTACGAGCTGACCCCCGCCGGCGAGGCCTTGCTCAAGCACGCCGAGGCCATGGAAAACGTCGCGCTGTTGGCCGAAGACGAACTTACCCACTCTGCCGCGCCCCTGGGCAAGATCCGCCTCGGCGTGGCCGAAGGTCTGGGTGTGATGTTCCTCGCCGGTCGAATGGCTGGATTGTTCGAGCGTTATCCCGGCCTCGAAGTGGAACTGGTGGCCGTGCCGCGCTTCGTCAGCATCCTCAACCGCGAAGCGGAAATCAGCATCCACCTCGAACGCCCCAGTGTCGACCAACTCGTCACCCGCAAACTCACCGACTACCGTCTTGCGCTCTACGCCAGCCGCGCCTATCTGGACCGTCACCCGCCCATCGAAAAACGCGAAGACCTCGCCGCCCATGCCTGGATCGATTACGTGGACGACTTGTTGTTCAGCCAGGAACTGAAGTTCCTCAGCAGCTTTTGCCGCAACCCCAAGGTGGTATTCCACAGCACCAGCGTCATCGCCCAGCACCAGGCGGCGCGCTCGGGGTTGGGCATCGCTGTGTTGCCGTGCTTCATGGCTGCCGGCGATCCTGACCTGGTGCCGTTGTTGCCGGGGGAGGGCATCCAGCGCAGCTATTGGATCAGTTCACGGCGCGAATTGCACAAATCGGTGCGGCTGCGGGTATTGTGGGATTACGTGGTGGAGTTATGCGCGCGGGAGCAGGGCTTGCTGCTGGGCGAAACCTGCTGAAGAAACCCTCTGAAGAAACCGGATCAAAATTGTGGGAGCTGGCTTGTCGGGTCGCCGCATCGCTGCGAAGACGGCGGCACAGTCAACACAGATGCCGCCTGACCCACCGCTTTCGTAGCCTCGCTGGGGCTCGACAACTCCCACAGGGGATTCGCAGTGGCTGAAAAAACGCTGCCACCAGGGCCATCGCGCCGAGTGCTTTCTCACCAACAATAGAGCAATCCTGTGGGAGCTGGCTTGTCGGGTCGCCGCATCGCTGCG
>NZ_JBSVVZ010000089.1:0-20896 GCF_054071875.1 Pseudomonas sp. SDO524_S393
TGGTTGAAGATGGGGGGGGGGGGTTTGTTCAGGGGTGTGGGGTGCCGGTTGAGATGTTTTTGACTGATCCACCGCTTTCGCGAGCAAGCCCGCTCCCACACAAGCCCGGCTCCCACATTTGGTCCGCAGCTGTGCCTAGTGATCCAGCGCGCTCAAGATCGCATGGGCCACTTTCACCCGCTCCCCGTTCGGGTAGTTCTTGTTCGCCAGGATCACCACGCCCATATCCTTGCTCGGCACATACGCCACGTAGGCGCCGAAGCCGTTGGTGGAACCGGTTTTGTTCACCAGTGTGTCAGCGTGCGGGGCCTGCGGTGGGGTCAGCCAATTGACCGCGTGCGGCTCCCGGGCCATCGGGGTCGAGTTGCCGGCGAGCAGTGCATCTAGCTTGATGGGGTAGGGGTACAGCTCCCAACCCAGCCCCTGGGTCATGCCGTCCACGGTGTAGTAACCGGTGTGCGTGGTGGCAATCGCTTGCTGCAACGGTTTTTCCAGGCCCTCGGGGTGCATGTTCGCTTCCACGTACTTGAGCAAGTCTGCGGCGCTGGTCTTCACGCCGTAGGCTTCGCTGTCCATTGCGCCCGGGCCGACCCGCACGGGTTTGCCATCGTTGCCATACCCTTGGGCGTACAGCTTCATCTGGCTTTGCGGCACCCGGATGAAGGTGTGTTTCAGGCCGAGTTTGGGGATCAGGGTGTTTTCCATCAACTGATCGAACGGCTGCTTGAGGCTCTGCGCGGCCAGGTAGCCGAACAGGCCCAGGCTGGGGTTGGAATACAAGCGATGGGTGCCGGGGGCGAAATCGGGTTTCCAGTGCTGGAAGTAGCTGATCATGCGCTGATTGTTGTCGGCCTCTGCCGGAAACTGCAGGGGCAGGCCGCCGGCGGTATAGGTACCGAGCTGGAGCACGCTGATGCGGTCGAAGGTGTCGCCCTTCAAGGCGGGCAGGTACCGGCTGGCCGGGGCCGACAGGTCAAGCGTGCCGCTGGCCACCGCGTACCCGGCGAGGGTCGCGGTAAAGGTCTTGCTCACCGAGCCAATCTCGAACAGGGTGTTCTCGCTGACAGCTTGCCTGGCATCCTTGGAGGCGACGCCGTAATTAAAGTATTGAGTCTTGCCGTTCTGTACGACGCCGACCACAAGGCCCGGGATGGACTGCTGCTGCATCAGCGGTTTGACGCTGGCGTCGACCACGGCGCGCAGGTCGTTGGCGGCCAGGCACTGGCCTGCACCGATAAGGAGTGCAAGTGCCGTGAAATGACGCACTCCAGAGAGTAAATAGTGAGGCATGATAGCGCTTCCATGAGAGTGATCGATTGAATGGATAGCCTGCGCGGGCGTGGCAAATGTAGGCAGTTCGCCCGTTTCGGACAAACGATCAAATCTCGCCCCAGCCATTAGAAATTTTATGGGCTAAACATGCTGCGTTCCCATCTGCCCCTCAACGCCCTGCGTGCCTTCGAGGCTTCCGCCAGACATTTGAGCTTCACCCGCGCGGCCATCGAGCTGTGCGTGACCCAGGCGGCAGTCAGTCATCAGGTCAAAAGCCTGGAGGCGCAACTCAACGTTACGTTGTTCAAGCGCCTGCCACGGGGCCTGATGCTGACCCGCGAGGGCGAAACCCTGCTGCCGGTGTTGCGCGAGTCGTTCGACCGCATCGCCTTGACCCTGGGCCAGTTCGAAGGCGGGCATTACCGCGAAGTGCTCAGCGTCGGCGCCGTCGGTACCTTTGCCGTGGGCTGGCTGCTGCCGCGCCTGGCGGAATTCCAGAGCCGTCACCCGTTCATCGACCTGCGTCTGTCCACCCACAACAACCGCGTCGACGTGGCCGCCGAGGGTCTGGATTATGCGATCCGCTTCGGGGCCGGCGCCTGGCACGGCACCGACGCCAGCCAACTGCTGGAGGCGCCGCTCACGGTGCTGTGCGTACCGCCACTTGCCGAGCAATTGCAGGTGCCCGCCGACCTGCTGAAACACACCTTGCTGCGCTCCTACCGCGCCGATGAGTGGAACCTGTGGTTCCAGGCCGCCGGTTTGCCCGCCGATACCCTGGTGCCGCGCAGCATTGTGTTTGACTCGTCATTGGCGATGATGGAGGCGGCGCTGCAAGGCATCGGCGTGGCGTTGGCGCCGGCGATGATGTTTTCACGCCAGTTGGAAAGCGACGGCATTCGTCAGCCGTTCGACATCGGCATCACCACCGGCAGCTACTGGCTGACCCGTTTGCAGTCGCGGGCCGAGACGCCCGCGATGCTGGCGTTCAAGGCGTGGTTGCTGCAAACGGCTGCGGGCTAGGCCAGGTATTTGCGAAACCAGCCCAGGGTCCTGTCCCACGCCAGGTTCGCCGCCGCCTCGTCATAACGCGGCGTCGAATCATTGTGGAAGCCATGGTTGGCGCCCTTGTAGATATACGCCTCGTAGTGGGTGCCGGCGGCTTTCAAGGCGGTTTCGTAGGCTGGCCAGCCTTCGTTGATCCGCGTGTCCAGCTCGCCGTAATGCAGCATGATCGGTGCCTTGATGCGCGGCACGTCCTTGGCCTCCGGCTGGCGCCCGTAGAAGGACACGGCCGCGCCCAGTTCCGGGTAGGCCACCGCCGCCGCATTGGTCACGCCGCCGCCGTAGCAGAATCCGGTGATGCCGACCTTGCCGGTGCTGCTGTCGTGGTGCATCAGCCATTCGATGGCGGCGAAGAAATCATTCATCAACTTGGTGGGGTCGACCGTTTGTTGCAGCGCCACGCCTTTTTCATCGTTGCCGGGGTAACCGCCCACCGAGGTCAGGCCGTCCGGGGCAAGGGCAATGAAACCGGCCTTGGCCAGGCGCCGGGCGACGTCTTCGATGTAGGGGTTCAAGCCGCGGTTTTCATGCACCACCACCACGGCGGGCAGTTTGCCGCTGGCCTTGGCTGGGCGCACCAGGTAGCCGCGTACGCTGCCGTTGCCCTTGGGCGAGGGGTAGGTGATGTAGTCGGCGACGATGTCCGGATCGGTGAACTTCACTTGCTCGGCCAGCGCATAGTCGGGGCTCAGGGCGGTGAGCAGGGCGGACGCGGTCAGCCCGGCGAAGGTGAACTGCGCGGCGCGGTCGAGAAATTCGCGGCGGTTGATCTTGCCATGGGCGTAGCCGTCATAGAGTTCCAGCAGTTCGGGAGCAAAGTCTTTCGCGGTGAGACGAGTCATCGGTGCATTCCTCGATTGGCGGTGGCGGTCAATGTAGCCCTTCGCGGCCATCGACGACTACCCTGTGTGACAGGGCAGGCGGCGGACGGGGAATAAAATCCATGGATGAGCTGTTAGCTGAGCACGTGTGTCCTTTTCTCTTGCGGAGCGTTCCATGAAGCGTCGAATCAGCCCGGCCGTCGTACTGGCTCTCGTCTTTGGTTTTTTCTCCAGCGCCCAGGCGGTGGAGTACAAGGATGTCAATCGCACCGCCAGCCAGATCAGTTTCACCTACAAGCAATTGGGCCAGCGGGTGTATGGCACGTTCAGTGATTTCGAAGGCACGCTGACCTTCGACACGCAAAAGCCCGAGGCCGGGCATGCGCTGCTCAAGATCCAATTGGCGAGCATCGATGCCGGCAGCCCCGACGCCAATGACGAGTTGCAGCGTGCCTCGTGGTTCGACACCGCGACCTACCCGGTGGGCGTCTACGAGTCCACCGGCGTCAAGGCGCTGGGCGACAACCGCTTCACGATCAGCGGCAACCTGACCATCAAAGGCACCACGCGCCCGGTGAATGTGGACGTGGTACTCAAGGAGCAAAGCGGTATCGGCGTGTTCGACGGCGAGTTCGTGCTCAAGCGCGGCGACTTCAAGATCGGCGAGGGGGAGTGGGCGGGCAACAGCGTGGTGTCCAACGATATCAACATCAAGTTCAAGATGGTTGCGCCGCAACGCTAGCGTGCGAACTTTTTGGCCCCGGCCACGCAGCCGATGACCGCAACGGTCACCAGCACCATGCCCAGGCTGACCGCCTCATGCAGCAGTCCCGCCGCCAGCGCCAGGCCGAAGAACGGTTGCAGCAACTGCAATTGGCCGACGGCGGCGATGCCACCCTGAGCCAGCCCGCGGTACCAGAACACAAAGCCGATCAGCATGCTGAACAGCGACACATAACCCAGGCTCAACCAGGCCGGCCAGCCGATGCCGGTGAAGCTCGGCGGTGCGAGAATCAGGCTCAACGGCGCCACCACGGGCAGCGACACCACCAGCGCCCAGCAGATCACCTGCCAGCCACCCAGGCTGCGTGACAACGTGGCGCCTTCGGCATAACCCAGCCCGCAGGCCAGCACCGCCAGCAGCATCAACACATCACCGACGGGGGCGGCGCTCACGCCCTGGGCCACCGCGTAACCCATCACCAGCGCGCTGCCCAGGATCGAAAACAACCAGAACACCGGGCGCGGTCGCTCGCCGCCGCGCAGCACGCCAAACACCGCCGTGGCCAATGGCAGCAGGCCGATGAACACAATGGAGTGCGCCGAAGTCACGTATTGCAGGGCCAGCGCCGTGAGCAGCGGAAAGCCGATCACCACGCCCAGGGCGACGATCACCAAGGGCCCCCACTGATGGCGCGCGGGGCGTTTTTCCCGGAACAGCCACAGCAGCCCCACGCCGAGTACGGCGGCGATGGTGGCGCGAATCAGGGTGAGGAACACCGGATCGAATTGCATCACCGCCAGGCGCGTGGCAGGCAATGAGCCGCTGAAGATCACCACGCCGATAAAGCCGTTGATCCAGCCTTGGGCGTTGTGGTTCGGGGTGTCGAGGGAAGCTGTGCGTTCCATGGGAAGCATCCGAAAAAGAAGGGTTGCGTAGCCGGCATTCTAGGACTGAAGATTAAGACAATCAAAAAATTGTCATGGATACATCCCCATGCCCCGCGCCCGCTACAAATCCCTGGTCGACCGCTTTGCCGAGGACATCCGCTCGGGAAAAATGCCGCCCGGCACGCGCCTGCCGACCCATCGCCAATTGGCCGCCGACCATGGCCTGGCCCTGGCCACCGCCAGCCGCGTCTACACCGAGCTTGAAAGCATGGGGCTGGTCAGTGGCGAAACCGGGCGCGGCACCTTCGTACGCGAAATCTCCCTGCCACCGGGGCAGGGCAGTGGGCAGATGAGCGTGGCGGCAGGGATGCTCGACCTGAATTTCAATTACCCGTCGCTGCCCGGCCAGGCCGACCTGCTGCGTACCGCCTTGCGCCAGTTGGCGCTGTCCGGCGACCTGGAGGCGCTGCTGCGCTACCAGCCCCACGCCGGTCGCCTGCATGAGCGCGCAGCGATGGTGCGGCACTTGTTCAGCCGGGGGCTGACTGTGGCGACCGAGCAAGTCTTGCTGGTCAGTGGCGCGCAGCACGGGTTGGCGGTGACGATGATGGCGCTGCTCAAGCCAGGCGATGTGATCGCGGTCGACGCACTGACCTATTCCGGGTTCAAGGTGCTGGCCGAAACCCTGCATCTGGAGATCGTCGCGATCCCGGTCACTGCCAGCGGTCCCGATCTGGATCATCTGCAACAACTGTGTCGCCGACGTACGGTGCGTGCGGTGTACAGCATGCCGACGCTGCACAATCCGTTGGGTTGGGTGCTGGACAAGGCACAGCGCGAGCGACTGGTGACTATCGCCCGCCAGCACAACCTGATGATCATCGAAGATGCGGCCTACGCGTTTCTGGCCGATGACGCGCCGCCGCCACTGGCGAGCCTGGCGCCGGAGCGCACGGTGTATGTGGGCGGGTTGTCGAAGAGTGTCGCGACCGGTTTACGGGTGGGCTTTGTTTCGGCGCCGGCGGCCTGGGTGAAGGTGCTGGAACGCACGATCATGGCCACCACCTGGAACGTGCCCGGGGTGATGAGTGCGATTGCGGTGGCCTGGATCGAGGACGGCACCGTGGCGCGACTGGAAGCGCAGAAGCGCAAGGACGCCCGGGCGCGTCAAGCGCTGGCCACGCAGGTGCTGGCGGGGTTGCCGTATACCCGCCATCCGTCCTCGTATTTTTTGTGGTTGCCCCTGCCGGAAGAGGCAAGGGCCGATCAGATCGCCATGGCCTTGCAGCGCGACAACGTGTCCGTCTCCACTGCCGAGCCCTTCGCAGTGTCAGCCCAGGTGCCCCACGCACTGCGCCTGGCACTGGGCTCGGTGGACATGCCGACCCTGCGCGAGGCGTTGCTCAAGGTAAGGCGGGTGGTGGAGCCGTATTAGGCGCTGTCTCAGTATTTGTAAGCCTGGCGACCGATCAGCAGCCATTTGCCTTTCTGTTTCTGCCAGACCTGGAAGTTGTCGATATCGGTCGGCACTTCTACGCCACTGTTCACGGCCAGCGCGTGGAAGTGGTTGCGCACCAGGGCGGTGTCGCCGTCCATTGTGATGGTCTGGTTCTGCATCTCAAGGGTCTTGAAGGCGCTGGTATGGGTTTCCAGGTCGGCGATGAATTGCGCCTTGTTCTGCACCTTGCCGCTGGAGTGCCCGTAGGTGAGTTTGTCCGAGGTCAGCGCGTGCAGTTGCTTGAGGTCCAGATGGAGCATGGCCTGGGTCAGTTGGTCGACGGCCTGGGCCACATCTTTCTCGGCGTTGGCCGGCGCTGCCGCGACGTAGCCGGTGAACAGGCACAGAAAACCGATCAGCAGTTTGGCTTTTTGCATGGGTGTTTCCTTATTGTTGTTGGGGGTGGCGACGACTGTTTTAGTCGTCGTACAACCATGCAGTATTTCGGGTAAGGAAGGAAAGTGAAATTTTGAAATATCTTGAAAAGATTCGTTTTTGCTGGGCTCTTAGAAATAATTGTTCTTGTACGACGTCTCAACACATCAAGAGTCTTCTGACAATCGCGACACTGACTTTCTAGGCGGATGGCTCATGGCTATGCTATCGCCGCATTGTCCCCATCGATCAGGAGCCCAGCCCATGACACCCGACGAAAAATACCAGGCCGCCCAACAGCGCCTCGGCTATCAACTGGACGAATTCAAGGTGGGCGGCAACTACACGCCGTTGGTGCGCGACGGCAACCACCTGTATATCAGCGGCCAGATTCCCCGGGTGGGCGACACCATCGTGTTGCCGGGCAAGGTCGGTGACAGCCTGACACTGGCCCAGGCACAGACCGCCGCCGGCGTCAGTGCACTGCGTTGCCTGGGTTTGCTCAAGCAGGCGTTGGGCTCGCTGGACCGGGTCAAGGCGATCCCGCGCATTGCTGTGTACGTGCGCAGCGCCGAAGACTTCGACCAGCAAAGCGAAGTGGCCAACGGCGCCTCGGACCTGCTCCACGAAATCCTGGGCAGCGCGGGCGTGCATACCCGCACCTCGGTGGGCGTGATGCAACTGCCGAAATCGGCGGCGGTGGAGGTGGAGATGATCGCGGTGGCGCACAGCGCCTGATATGAACCCCCGTTGGCAGAGCTTTTCCAGCCACTGCCAATCCCCTGTGGGAGCGGGCTTGCCCGCGAAAGCGGTGCATCAGTCGGCATCTGCTTGACTGAAAGACCGCTCCCGCAAGTTCGACCGGGTTCAGTCTTCTCCCAACGGTGGCGTACGCGGCGGAATCCGGCGTTTGCTGCCGGTGGCTTCAAACGCCGAGGCAAACCGCAGCAGCGCCGAATCGTCATACGCGCGACCGGCAAAAGTCAGGCCAACGGGCATGCCGATGTCCGCCATCACGCCCATTGGCACGGTGACGGTGGGCACGCCCAGGTGGCGGATGGCGAGGTTGCCGTTGGCCACCCAGATCCCGTTGCTCCAGGCGATATCGGCGGACGCTTCGTTCACGTCGGCGTCCGCCGGCCCCACATCGGCCACGGTGGGGAACAGCACGGCGTCCAGCCCGAGACTGTCCATCCAGTCTTCCAGGTCGAGCTTGCGGGTTTGTTCGAGGCCGCGCAGGCCGTCGGGTACGGTGCTGATCTGGTCCCACGGGGTGATGCCGCGTTCCGCCATGCGCACATACTCGTCCATGCCGGCGGCCAGGTCGTCTTCACGGTTGGGCAGGGTGCCGGGGTCGTGGGGGAAGATCTTCGGCCCGTCCACATCCGCCAGGCGGTTCAGGTTCGGGTCGTTGTTGGCACGCAGGAAATCGTCAAAGGCCCAGGCCGACAGTTCCCACAGTTCGTCGTGCAGAAATTCCTTCGACACCAGGCCACGGGTGAATACCGTCGGGGCCCCGGGGCGGTCGCCTTCGCAGTTGGACACCAGCGGAAAATCCACTTCGATCACGTCGGCGCCGGCCGCTTCCAGCGCCTGGCGGGCGTCTTTCCACAGGTCGACGACGCTGGCACGGGTGTTGATCTTCTGTCCGGTCGGCCCGCCGATGCCGGGTTTTTCGCTGGTGCCGGCGTCGGGGTCGGCGTTGATGTACATGCGGGGTACGCCGAAGCGTTTTCCGGCAAGGGATTCGGATGTTGCTGCCAACTCGATGTAGGACGCCGGGCGCACCGATGTCACGCTGGGGATCGGCACCCAGGGTTGCAGGCGCCACAAGTCACCCCGGGTGTCCGGGTCTTCGGCGACTACCACGTCGAGCACTTCCAGCAGGTCGGCCATGGTGCGCGCGTACGGCACCACCACGTCCATGGTCGGGGTCAGCGGCCAGTTGCCGCGCACTGAAATCACCCCACGGGATGGCGTGTAGGCGCACAGGCCATTGTTGGACGCCGGGCCGCGTCCGCTGGACCAGGTCTCTTCGGCTACGCCGAACGCCGCAAAGCTTGCCGCCGTGGCGGTGCCGGCGCCGTTGGAGGAGCCGGAGGCGAAGGGCGCGGTGAGGTAGTTGGCGTTGTACGGGCTTTCGGCGCGGCCATACACGCCGCGCTGCATGCCGCCGTTGGCCATCGGCGGCATATTGGTCTTGCCCAGGCAGATGGCGCCGCCGCCGCGCAGGCGTTCGATGGTGAACGCATCTCGCTGGGCGACCAGGCGGGCAAACGCCGGGCTGCCGGAGGCGGCGGTCAGGCCCTTGACGAGGTAACTGTCTTTGGCGGTGTAAGGAATGCCATCCAGGGGGCCCAGGGTTTCGCCCTTGGCCCGGCGCGCATCGGACGCCTCGGCTTCTTTCAGGGCGTCGGGGTTGCGCACCACCACAGCGTTCAAGGCAGTCGCGGTCTGCGGCCCGTCGTAGGCATCGATCCGCGCGAGGTAGGCTTTTACCAGTTCAACAGCAGTGGTCTGGCCGGCTTCCAGCGCAGCGCGCAATTGGGCAATGGAGACTTCGGTAACTTGCATCACGTTTTTTTCGCCGCCTTCAAGTGGGAGGTATGGCGGCAGTCTACGGACAGATATTTCACAAAACCAGCGTCGCATGGTCGGCGTAGGCCGCACGCATGACCTGCCAGGTGTACTCGTCGGCGGGGATCAGGTGTTCGATACGCAGCGAGGTCAGGGTGATGTCCTGGGGCATGCCGAAAGTGGTGAAGGTCGACAGAAAGTTCAGCTCGCCCCGGGCGGAACGGATGCGCGTCAGTACCAACGGCGGCAGTTGCGCCGGCAGCTCGGTGCTGGCTGGTACAGGCAACGTCGTCAGTAATGCAGCCAGTTCGGGGTTGCCCAGTGCTTCGCGGGTTGCCCGCTGCCAGGCGAGCGTGCGGATCTCCTCGGCGTTGATCAGGTGGTCGCCCAGGCCGCCCGTTTGCAGCAGCGTGGTGAGCAGGTTCAAGCCATCAACCGCGTCCGCCGGCAGGCCGACCAACCCGAACAGCACGGCAGCGCTGGCATTCGCCGCCAGCACCTCCCAGTGGCCGCCGAGCAAAATCGCCGGGGCAGGGTTGTTGGCATGCAGCACGTGATCAACCGCTTCTCGTACCGCCGACATGGCGGGCGAGGCGAGCGGGGTGGCCGTGTAGCGGGGGGCGTAGCCGCTGGCGAGGAACACCCGGTTGCATTGCTCCAGCGGTGCGTCCAGCGCGCTCAACATCCGATGCAAGGTGCCCGGGCTCGGCTTGGCACGCCCGGTTTCGATGCAACTGAGATGGCGCTGGGAAACACCGGTGATCAGTGCCAGGTCCAATTGGCTGAGCTTGGCGCTGCGACGTAACTGGCGCAGCAGCTCGCCGGCACTAGGGGGCTTGTCCATGAGATGTTCATGACCTCCGAGGTCATTGCGAGGGGCGCTACCTTATCACTAGGGTGGGCTTCGATCACTTCAAGGACGACACCATGCGCAGACCCTCTCTTGCCCTGGCCGCGTTGCTGGGCTTTTCGCTGTACACCCTGGCCACGATGCTGACGGCGCAGCAATCGCTGTTGGCGTTCGGGCTGCAATTGCTGTCGCGGCCCGACACCGCGCAGGTGGTCATCGATCTTTACCTGATGGCAGTGCTGGCCTGCGTGTGGATGCACCGGGATGCCCGCAGGCGCGGGCGTTCGGTGGCATCGTTGGTGCCTTACTTTGTGCTGACGGCGGTATTCGTATCGGTGGGGCCGTTGTTGTATCTGGTGGTGAATGGTGGTCGGGATGAATGAGCTGTCAGCGGTTTATGCAGCGTGCGTGCTGGTGCTGCTCGCCGCCACAAAACCTTGTTTTGAAAAATACTCACTGTGGTGAGCAGGCTTGTCCTGCGCTGGGGCGCGAAGCGGCCCTGAAACCAGGCGCTGCGTTCTGTCTGACAGGGTGCGGCGTTTTTATTGGGGCGGCTTCGCCACCCGGCGCGGGACAAGCCCGCTCACTACAGGAAGGCACTGGTTCCGGTGCGGTCCACCAGGCGAATGCTGTCGCGCCCGCCGCGCTTGGACTCGTACAGCGAGGTGTCGCCTTGTTCGATCAGGGCGCAGAGGTTGGCGGGCGGTTGGTCGAACAGGTTGGCGCCGATGCTCAAGGTCACCGGGGCCGGGGTGGTGAAGGTCTGCGAGGCCAGTTGCTGGAACTGGTCGCGCAGACTGCTGCCCAACTCGACGACCTGTTCGGTACAGGCGGGGGTCAACAGGATCACGAATTCATCGCCCCCCAGGCGCGCCGCCAGCGCTCCTTGGGGGACGACCGCGCGGATCATCTCGCTGAGGGCGATCAGCAGACGGTCGCCGGCGCTGTGGCCGTAGTGGTCGTTGACCAACTTGAAGTTGTCGATATCGATCAGCAGCAGGGCGCCCGGGTTGGTTGGCGATACCTGGCCCAGCAGGCGCGGCGCCTGCAGGTCGAGGGCGCGTCGGTTGAACAGCGCGGTCAGTGGGTCGCGGGCGGCCAGGCGGGCAATCTGCTGTTCGCGGCGGTAGCGCTCGGAACCGGTCATCGACAGCGCGATCAGCATGATCGCCATCGCGCCTTCCACCAGGGACACCTGAATGATTTCGCCCTTGAACGCCGCCAGGTCGATCAACGTGCCAGGGATCAACACCGACAGCGCCTTGGCCACATAAAACGCACCGTGGACCAGCAGCACATACCGCAGTTGCACCGCGCCGATGCTCAGGGACTTGCCATGGGGCTGCAGCAGGAAACTGGCGCGCAGGGTCGGCAGCGCCACCAGCAAGGATTGCACCGCCATCATGGCCTTGGACCATGAAGGATCGGCGGGCAACATCAGCATGCCGAGCCAGATCACCAGCATCAGCAGCCATAACAGCGACAGGCGCACCTGGGTAAAACGCGCCACGCCGAGCAGGAACAGAAAGTGAGCGGTCACCAGCAAGCCGTTGGCGAACCAGATGCCGATCATCAGGAAACCATTGAGGCGCAACAGCGCCAGGGTGGAGCCGATGCTGATAATCGCGAACCCCGTCGCCCAGTACAGCAGCGAGCGTTCACGAACGCTGCGCCATTCAACTGCCAGGTACAGGGCGGCAGCGGCGGCCAGGGCGACCGTAAGGGCCAGAATCGTAGGAGGGTCGAGCGTCATGTCTTGCCGGGTCTGCCTGGTGTGCGTTCAAAAACGCGATTGTAAGCGCACACGCAGGTTTTTCAGAACACTCATCGTGATAGCACACGGCCATCCGATGATCGGCGGGTCAGACGCCCTTGGTCGACGGCAGCAATATCGTCAGGATACCCGCCAGCGGCAGGAACGAGCACAGCTTATAGACGTACTCGATGCCATGGCCGTCGGCGAGCAGGCCGAGCAGCGCGGCGCCGATTCCGCTGAAGCCGAACATCAGGCCGAAGAAGATCCCGGCGATCATGCCCACGTTGCCCGGCACCAGTTCCTGGGCGTACACCACGATGGCCGAGAAGGCCGAGGCGATGACGAACCCGATCACGACGCTCAACACGGCCGTCCAGAACAGGTCGACATAGGGCAGGGCGAGGGTGAACGGCGCAGCGCCGAGGATGGAGAACCAGATGACCTTCTTGCGCCCGATCTTGTCGCCGATCGGGCCGCCCGCAAAGGTGCCGACGGCCACTGCGCCGAGGAACAGGAACAGATACATCTGGGAATTGGCGACCGACAGCTGGAATTTTTCGATCAGGTAGAAGGTGAAGTAGCTGGTCAGGCTGGTCATGTAGAAGTATTTGGAGAACACCAGCAGCGCCAGCACCACCAGGGCAAAGGTCACGCGGCCTTTCGACAGGCCGTGGGTCGCCTTGCCGCCTTGCTTGAGCTTGAACAGATTGAGGTGGTTGCGGTACCAGCGGCTCAGACCGTACAGCACCAGGATCGCGAACACGGCGAACAATCCGAACCAGGCGATATGGCTCTGGCCGTAGGGAATGATGATTGCCGCCGCCAGCAACGGGCCGAAGGCGCTGCCGGTGTTGCCGCCCACCTGGAAGGTCGACTGCGCCAGGCCGTAGCGGCCGCCGGAGGCCAGGCGCGCCACGCGCGAGGTTTCCGGGTGGAAGGTCGACGAGCCGACGCCCACCAGCGCCGCCGCCAGCAAAATCGCCGGGAACGTGCCGACGAACGCGAGCATCAAGATGCCGATCAAGGTGCACACCATGCCCGCCGGCAAGAGCCACGGTTTAGGGTGACGGTCGGTGTGGTAGCCGATCCACGGTTGCAGCAGCGAGGCGGTCAGCTGGAATGTCAGGGTGATCAGGCCGACCTGGGTGAAGCTCAACCCGTAGTTGGCCTTGAGCATCGGGTAGATCGACGGCAGCACGGCCTGGATCAGGTCGTTGATCAGGTGGGCCAGGGCACAGGCGCCGAGGACGCGCAGGACCAATGGGCTTATCTGGGGCGTGCTGGTTGCAGCGGCGGGTGACGCGGTGAGGGTCGACATGCAGGCATTCCATACAAGGCAGCGAACTGGGGCGGCACGTACTTGAGCGCGCCGCTTGTTTCATGTTTCGGTGTTTATGCTAGATTCGGCGAAAATGCCTGTCTCGCGAAATTCGGGCGACAACTAGCGTAAAAAGGGCGAAATGTACTCATCACTGGATAAATTTCTTCGAGACATCGACGAGGGCGATTGGGCCGTCATCAGTTCGGCCACCGATTATCCCGAAAACTGGGTGATCCCCGAGCACCGCCACGAAAAACACCAACTGTTATACGCCATTGAAGGCGTGATGGTGGTGCATTCGGCGCTGAACCAGTGGACGGTACCGCCCAACCGGGGGTTCTGGATGCCCTGCGGCCAGCTGCATTCCCTGCGTTGCGTGGGCGCGTTGAAGATGCGCAGCGTGTTCGTGCGACCTGACAGTTTTCCCAACCTGCCCGCCGAAACCAAGGCGGTCAGCATTTCGCCCCTGCTTAGCGAACTGATCAAGGCGTCCGTGAGCCTGAAACCGCCCTATGCCGAAGACTCGCGGGACGCGCGCATCATGCACCTGATCCTCGACGAACTGGCCATCCTGCCGGCCTTGCCGTTGTCCCTGCCGCAGCCCGCCGACCCGCGCATCCAGCAGATTTGCCTGGCTTGGCAGGACGACCCGGGCGATGCCTCCACCGTGGCTGACTGGAGCGAACGCCTGGCCCTCGACCAGAAAACCATCCAGCGTCTGTTTCGCAAAGACACCGGGTTGACCTTCGGCCAGTGGCGCCAGCAGGCGCGTCTGCTGCTGGCGCTGGAGCGGATTGCGGTGGGGGAGAAGATTATCGACGTGGCGTTCGAGCTGGGCTACGAAAGCCCCAGCGCCTTTACCAGCATGTTCAAGAAACAGTTTGGCAAGACGCCGAGTCATTTTTTCCGCTAGGGCTAGTTGATTCGCGGGTGCTGCTGCACCAGGTTCTGGCGCTTGGCTTCCAGCGCGGCAATTTCGGCATCGATGTCTTCGATCTTCTGCTCGATATTGTCGTGGTGTTCCTGCAACAACTCCTTGGCTTCTTCCATGTCGGAAGCCGAAGGCGCGGCACCGCGCAGCGGGCGGTTGGCGGTTTCTTTCATGGTCAGGCCGGTGACCAGGCCGACCACCGCGAACACCATCAGGTAGTAGGCGGGCATGTACAGGTTCTGGGTGCTTTCCACCAGCCAGGCCGCGACGGTGGGCGTGACACCGGCGATCAGCACCGAGACGTTGAACGCACTGGCCAGCGCGCTGTAGCGCAAATGGGTGGGAAACATCGCGGGCAGGGTCGAGGCCATCACGCCGATAAAGAAGTTCAGCACCACGGCAAGAATCAACAGGCCGCTGAAGATCAGCCCGATCTTGCCGCTGTTGATCAGCATGAAGGCCGGAATTGCCAGCAACAGTAGGGCAATGCTGCCGGTGATGATAAAGGGCTTGCGGCCGATCTTGTCGCTGACAAAACCAATGAACGGCTGCACGAACAGCATGCCGACCATGATCGCAATGATGATCAGCACGCCGTGGTTTTCGCTGTAGTGCAGGTTGTGCGACAGATAACTGGGCATGTAGGTCAGCAGCATGTAATAGGTCACGTTGGTGGCCGCGACAATGCCGATGCAGGTCAACAGGCTGCGCCAGTGCTGGGTGGCGACTTCCTTGAACGAGACTTTGGGACCGTGGCTCAGGCCTTCGCGGTCGCCCTGTTCGAGGGTCTCGATGTGTTGCTGGAATGCCGGGGTTTCCTCGAGGGCGTGGCGCAGGTACAGGCCGATGATGCCCAGGGGCAGGGCGAGGAAGAACGGCAGGCGCCAGCCCCAGGCTTCGAACTGCTCATCGCCCAGCACGCTGGAGATCAACACCACCACGCCGGCACCGAGCACGAAGCCGGCAATCGAGCCGAAATCCAGCCAACTGCCGAGGAACCCGCGCTTGCGGTCTGGCGCGTATTCCGCGACGAAGATCGAGGCGCCGGTGTATTCACCGCCCACCGAGAAACCCTGGGCCATTTTGCACAGCAACAGCAGGATCGGCGCCCAGATGCCAATCGAGGCGTAGGAGGGGATCAGGCCGATGCCGAAGGTGCTCAGGGACATGATCACGATGGTGGCCGCCAGTACTTTCTGGCGCCCGTATTTATCGCCCAGCGCGCCGAAGAACAGGCCGCCGAGGGGGCGGATCAGGAACGGCACCGAGAAAGTGGCCAGGGCCGCGATCATCTGCACGCTGGGCGACGCGTCGGGGAAAAACACCTTGCCGAGCACATAGGCGACGAACCCGTAGACACCAAAGTCGAACCATTCCATGGCGTTACCCAGGGCGGCGGCGGTGATCGCCTTGCGCATCTTGGTATCGTCGACGATGGTGATGTCGTTCAATCCGATGGGATTGACGCTTTTCTTGCGTGATTTCATGGTGACCACTCTAAAACAGTACAGGGGAGGTGCCATCGCAGCGATGGCACCGCTCTGTCAGTTCAGATACAAGCGCGCACGAAAAAATTCACCGCTATTTGCGTTTTTTCACCGAGCAGGATGAAGTTGACCGACCTCTCCTGCGAGTTCCGCCCATGTCCGCTTCTTCCCCTCGTCTGATCTACCGCGCGCCGCAGCCTGGCGACGTGCAGCGTCTGTTCGCCATTTACGGCGACCCGCAGACCCATCTGTTCAACCCCGCCGGCCCCCTGGCCAGCCTGGCCGATGCCCAGCACCTGCTCGACGCATGGCTGGCGCAATGGGCCCGCGATGGCTACGGCTGGTGGGCGATTGCCCGTGTCGAGGCGCCCGACCATCTGATCGGTTTCGGCGGCATCGCACCCATGAATTACCTGGAGCAGCCCCGCATCAACCTCGGTTACCGGCTGGCGGTCGACGCCTGGGGGCAGGGCTATGCAACCGAGTTGGGCCATCACGCCCTGCAACTGGCCTTCGACACCCTGGGTTTGCCGGAGGTGTTCGGGCTAGTGAGGCCCGAACACGCCGCATCGATCCGGGTGCTGGAAAAACTCGGCATGCGGCGTTTTGGCCTGTTGGACGATGTACCGGGCAAGGCGCCGAGCCTGGTGTTGCGCATTTGTCATCCTACAACTGCGTTGAGCTGAGTTTTAACACCGCCGTGTAATACATCGGGATCGGCAATCTTTCAGATTGACAGCGTTCGGGGGGACCGATATAAAAGTGGCAGTTGTACGACGACATATGACGTTACATATGTCCTACCTAACAAAAATAAAAGTGATGCCATGAACTTGAACGAGCCCATCAACGCCCAGCGCGTTGGCCAGGCGGTAGGCAACTACCGCTGGACCATCTGCGCGATGCTGTTCTTCGCCACCACCGTCAACTACCTCGACCGCCAGGTGCTCAGCCTGTTGGCGCCGCAGCTGTCCACGCAATTTGGCTGGAGCAACACCGACTACGCCAACATTGCCGCGGTGTTCCAGTTTGTCTATGCCATCTCCATGCTGTTCGCCGGGCGTTTCGTCGACAAGATCGGCACCAAGGCGGCCTATGTGGTCGCCATCGGCGTGTGGTCCACCGGCGCGATCATGCATGCGTTTTCGGTGCCGATGGGACAGGGCATCGCGGCGATCAGCGGGGCGATCGGCCTGGCGGTGATCCCGGTGTCGATCGCCGGCTTCATGTTGTCACGGGCGGTACTGGCGATTGGCGAGGCGGGCAACTTCCCCATCGCAATCAAAGCGACCGCTGAATACTTCCCGAAAAAAGAACGCTCCCTGGCCACCGGGATTTTCAACTCGGGCGCCAACGTCGGCGCGATCCTGGCGCCGATCTGCGTGCCGTTGATCGCCGGGCTGTGGGGCTGGGAAGCAGCGTTCATGGTGATCGGCATGCTCGGTTTCGTGTGGGTGGCGATATGGGCGGCCATCTACGAGAAGCCGGAGCAGCAAAAGCGCCTGTCGGCTGCCGAGCTGGCGTATATCCGCAGCGACCAGACTGTGCAGGTCATCCCGCCGGTGGCCGCGGGTGCCGTCGAGAAGAAAGTCTCGTGGTTCAAGCTGCTGACCTATCGCCAGACCTGGGCCTTTGCCTTCGGCAAGTTCATGACCGATGGCGTGTGGTGGTTCTTCCTGTTCTGGCTGCCCACGTACCTGTCTGCGCAATACGGCATGAAAGGCGCCGATATCGTCATGCCGCTGGCGGTGCTGTACAGCATGACCATGGTCGGCAGTATCGGCGGCGGCTGGTTCCCGAGCTATTTCATGTCCCGGGGTGACGCGCCCTATGACGGTCGCATGAAAGCCATGCTGGTGATCGCATTGTTCCCGTTGGTGGTGTTGCTGGCACAGCCGCTGGGCTACATCAGCTTCTGGGTGCCGGTGCTGCTGATTGGCATCGGCGCCTCTGCGCACCAGGCGTGGTCGTGCAACATTTTCACTACGGTATCGGACATGTTCCCGCAGAAAACCGTGGCCTCGGTGGTCGGCATCGGCGGCATGGCCGGTGGCATGGGCGGGGTGGTGATGACCAAGATCGGCGGTTGGGTATTCGATTACTACAAGTCGGTCGGCGATATTCACACCGGCTACATGATCATGTTCGCGATCTGTGCGCTGGCTTATCTGGTGGCGTGGAGCGTGATGAAGACACTGGTGCCGCGCCACAAGGAAATCACTGACCTGTAAAGGCCCGCCGCCCTGCGCTGGCAATAGTGCAGGGCGGCAGCACGGCTAGCGGTTGCGCGTCACGCGCCACACCGTATTGGCCAGGTCATCCGCGATGATCAATGCCCCTTTGGGGTCCACCGTCACGCCCACCGGACGGCCCCGGGTCTTGCCGTCTTCACCCCGGAAGCCGGTGGCGAAGTCCACGGGCTCGCCTGCCGGCTTGCCATTGCTGAACGGTACGAAGATCACCTTGTAGCCCACCGGGTTGTCGCGGTTCCAACTGCCGTGTTCGCCCACGAATACCCCGTCGGCGAATTGCTCGCCCATTTGCGGTATCGAAAAATCCACGCCCAATGCGGCTACGTGAGAACCCAGGCTGTAATCCGGCTTGATGGCGGCGGCCACCTTGTCCGGGTTTTGCGGCTGCGCGCGCGGGTCGACATTCTGGCCCCAATAGCTGTAGGGCCAGCCGTAGAAGGCACCTTCACGCACCGAGGTCAGGTAGTCCGGCACCAGGTCGGGGCCGAGTTCGTCGCGTTCGTTGACCACGGTCCAGAGTTGCCCTGAATCCGGTTGGATCGTCAGCGCGGTCGGGTTGCGCAGGCCGGTGGCATAGGGCTTGTGCGCGCCGGTCGCGGCGTCGATCTGCCAGACCATCGCACGGTCGATCTCCACTTCCATGCCGCGCTCGGTGATGTTGCTGTTGGAGCCGATGCCCACGTAGAGCTGGCTGCCGTCGGTACTCACGGCCAGGGATTTGGTCCAGTGATGGTTGATCTGCGCCGGCAGGTCGGTGACCTTGGAGGACGGGCCGCTGGCTTTGGTCTGGCCGTCGGCGTAATCGAAGCTGACCAGCGCGTCCTGGTTGGCCACATAGAGTTTGCCGTTGGCGAACGCCAGGCCGTAGGGCGCGTTGAGGTTGTCGGCGAATACGGTTTTCACTTCATAGGTGCCGTCGCCATCGGCGTCGCGCAGCAAGGTCAGGCGGTTGCCGCCCTTGACCTTGGTGTTGCCCTCGGCCTTGATCACGCTGGCGATCACATCCTTGGGCTTGAGTTTGGCGGCACTGCCGCCTCGTCCTTCGGCGACGAGAATGTCGCCATTGGGCAGCACCAGCGTCTGGCGCGGGATGGCCAGGCCGGTGGCGATGGCGGTGATGGTGTAACCCTCGGGTACCCGGGGCTTCTGATCACCCCAGGGCGCCGGCTGCGCAATCTTCATGCTGGGCAACAGGCTGCTCTGCTGCTCGGGCAGCTTGGGATCGGGGCCGCGGGACTGAGTGTTGTCGCTTCCACCGCCGCAGGCACTGAGCAACAGTGCCGCGCTGAGCAAGGTCAAGGTGTGAGGGGCTTTCATTTGACACCTCCGTTGCGCAGGCCGGTCCAGGTGGCCGCCAGTGTCAGCAGCAAGACAATCGCCGACAGCACCAGGCCGCCAGGCATCGAGGCGTAGGCGTCCTTGGCATGCTGAAAGGCGTTGACCAGGCCAAGCAGCCAGGTGGCCAACAGCAACAGCACATAACGTGCGGGTTGTCTCGACCGACGCCCGCCACGCACTAGATGCACCAGCGCGAACAGAAAGGCCAAGCCACAGAACACCAGCGCACCGGCAATCAGCCAGGAGGCAAAGTTGGCCCATTGAATCTGGTAGGTCTGGGTATAGGCGATGTCGCTGAGCAAGGCCCCGAGAAACAGCGGTACAGTGCCGGCGAGCAAGGTCGCGTGCAGCGGCCCCGGGTTGATTCGGTAGGTGGGAAGGGTAGTCATGGTGGCGGCGGCTCCTTGTTGTACAACGCCCCAGGCCGGGGCAGCGCATAGGAAATGAACGCGCCGCGTGTCAGAAAGTTCAGCGTGATTCGTGTCGAAATATTATGAACACCCTGCGTGAGCCCGGGCCTAACGCCGTATCATTCCGTCATTTTCCAGTTGCCAGGCATTTCCATGACACACCCTCGCATCGGCTTTGCGTGCCAATACAAGCATCCCGACCGTCTGCTGTCGGCCAGTGCCCTCAAGTTGATCGAAGGCCCGTTCAACCCGCGTACCACCACCTTGCGCTGGATGGACGGCGTGGCACCGCAGGTTGCCCGTGACAAGCTGGTGGAAATCGTCACCCACAACCTGGCCGCGCAGTTGCGCCTGCTGGCCTATGTGGCAGAACTGCCGCCGATGTTGCGCATGCTCAGGCTCAGCAGCGACCTGCTGCCGTTCTACAGCCACCCGAACGTGGCGGCGGTCTATCAGGACCCGGCGATCCAGCGCCAGTTGGAGGAGGGCTTTGCCGCCATCGGTGATCTGGCTCGCGCATCGGATATCCGCTTGTCATTTCATCCTGGCCAATATTGCGTGCTCGGTTCCGACAACCCCGGGGTGGTGGAGAACAGCCTGGCCGAGTTCGAATACCACGCCGACATGATCCGCATGATGGGCTATGGTCGACGCTTCCAGGACCTCAAATGCAACGTGCACATCGCCGGACGCCTCGGCGTGGAGGGCACCCGCGCGACATGGGCACGCCTGTCGGACGTGGCGCGCAATTGCATCACTTTCGAGAATGACGAAAAGACTTATGGCCTGGACCACTGCCTGCACGTCGCCGACCTGGCGCCCGTGGTGCTGGACATCCACCACTGCTGGATCCATGAAAACGACTACATCGAGCCCGACTCCGAACGGGTCGCGCGGGTGATCGAGAGCTGGCGTGGTGTGCGCCCGACCATGCACTACTCCCAACCCCAGGAAAGCCTGCAGGAACTGGGTTTCGACGCCGAACACAAACTGGAAATGGACGCGCTGCTGCAGGTGGTATCCAAGCGCGACCTGTATGCCCATAGCGCGCAAATGTGGAACCGCTGGACCAACGACTACGCACTGCAATTCCTCGACCGCTTCGACATCATGCTCGAAGCCAAGGACAAGAACGTCGCCTCGTTGGCGTTTTATGAGCATTTCAAGCGTCGGTCGATCTAGAGGACGAAGGCTTGGCAGCGGCTGGAAAAACACTGTCAACAGGTCCATCGCGCCGAACACTTTTTTACCTACAACAGAGAAATCCTGTGGGAGCTGGCTTGTCGGGTCGCCGCATCGCCGCGAAGACGGCGGCACAGCCGACACAGATGC
>NZ_JBSVVZ010000090.1:0-20802 GCF_054071875.1 Pseudomonas sp. SDO524_S393
TGGGCTCCCACACAAGCCCGCTCCCACATTTTGTTTTGTGTTGAACGTTAAAATGTACACAGATATGTAACCATCGGTGCCATTTATGTGTGCAATTCATATTCAACCGCACCATTACGTAACACCTACGCCGCTTATCCTTCCCCGCTTCAAATTCCCCATCTACCGCTCAAAAATAAATAACTGTTCAAACGGTCAATTTATATCGCTTTAAATTCAGCATGTTACTTAAATCACCTATAAAAACGAAATTAACCGAGGTTCTCATAGATCGAAAGCTGGCACGCATGTGGCTTAAGGTGAAATACGCTTTGTATACAATAAATACAAAACCTACATACACTTTGTCCTCTGCCGCTCTGCTGCAGAGGCTCTGGAGCCTGCCGGAATGCGTACAAGCCTCTCGAACGACATCGCACTGGATCTGCCCTCCGCTTCCCTGAACCCCACCACAAGCAGCAGCCCCGGCCCGTTGGTACTCAGCCCGCGCCTGCACAATCGCGACCTGGCGCCTACCAAGGTCGAAGGCCGGCGCTGGGGGCGCTACAGCATCTTTGCGCTGTGGACCAACGACGTACACAACATTGCCAATTACTCGTTTGCCATCGGCCTGTATGCATTGGGGCTGGGCGGCTGGCAGATTCTGTTGTCCCTGGGAATCGGCGCGGCGCTGGTGTATTTCTTCATGAACCTGTCGGGGTACATGGGGCAAAAGACCGGCGTGCCCTTTCCGGTGATCAGCCGTATCAGTTTCGGCATCCATGGCGCACAGATTCCAGCGTTGATCCGTGCAGTGATCGCGATTGCCTGGTTCGGCATCCAGACCTACCTGGCCTCGGTGGTTTTCCGCGTGCTGCTGTCGGCGATTCATCCAGGGTTCGCCGACTACGACCACAACTCGATTCTCGGCCTGTCGACCCTGGGCTGGGCGTGTTTTGTGGTGATCTGGCTGGTGCAACTGGTGATCCTGGCCTACGGCATGGAAATGGTGCGCCGCTACGAAGCCTTCGCCGGGCCGGTGATCTTGCTCACCGTGGCGGCGCTGGCCGGCTGGATGTACTTCCAGGTGGGCGGCCAGATTGCCTGGTCGATCCGCGAGCCGCTGAGCGGCGGCGAAATGTGGCGCAATATTTTCGCCGGCGGTGCGCTGTGGCTGACAATCTACGGCACGCTCATCCTCAATTTCTGCGATTTCGCCCGCTCTTCTCCCTGCCGCAAGACCATCATCGTCGGCAACTTCTGGGGGTTGCCGGTGAATATCCTGGTGTTCGCCGCCATCACCGTGCTGCTGTGCGGCGGGCAGTTCCAGCTCAACGGACGGATCATCGAAAGCCCGACCGAAATCATCGCAGCCATCCCCAATACCTTCTTCCTCGTGCTCGGTTGCCTGGCCTTCCTGATCGTCACCGTGGCGGTGAACATCATGGCCAACTTCGTCGCGCCGGCCTTTGTGCTGAGCAACCTGGCGCCCAAGTACCTGAACTTCCGCCGCGCCGGATTGATCAGCGCCACCGTGGCGGTGCTGATCCTACCGTGGAACCTCTATAACAGCCCATTGGTGATCGTGTATTTCCTGTCGGGCCTGGGCGCGCTGCTCGGCCCGTTGTACGGCGTGATCATGGTCGATTACTGGCTGATCCGTAAAAGCCGCGTGGACGTGTTGCAGTTGTACAGCGAAGACCCGAATGGCGTTTATTACTACAGCCGTGGGGTCAATCTACGCGCCGTGGCAGCATTCATTCCCGCAGCGGTGATCGCGATCCTGCTGGCACTGTTGCCCGGGTTCGCCAGCGTCGCGCCTTTTTCCTGGATGTTTGGCGCCGGTATTGCAGGGTTGCTGTACCTGTTGATCGCCAAGCGCCAACCGTATTACGCCGATGTCAGCGGCGAGAGCATTGCAGTCGATAACGTCAGTCATTAATCAAGGACCTCCCATGCGTATCCTCGTGGTCAACGTCAACACCACCGAATCCATCACTGAAACCATTGCTCAGCAGGCACGGGCCGTGGCCGCGCCGGGCACCGAGATCGTCGGGCTCACCCCGTCCTTCGGTGCGGAATCGGTGGAAGGCAACTTCGAAAGCTACCTGGCGGCCATCGCGGTGATGGACCGAGTGATGGCCTACGACCAGCCCTTCGACGCAGTGATCCAGGCCGGCTACGGCGAACATGGTCGCGAAGGCTTGCAGGAATTGTTGAATGTGCCGGTGGTGGACATCACCGAAGCCGCCGCCAGCACCGCAATGTTCCTGGGCCACGCCTACTCGGTGGTGACCACCCTGGACCGCACCGTGCCCCTGATCGAAGACCGTCTGAAACTCGCCGGCCTGTACCAGCGCTGCGCTTCGGTGCGGGCCAGCGGCATGGCGGTGCTGGAACTGGAGGAGGACCCGCTGGCCGCCATGGAAGCCATCGTGCGCCAGGCCGAACTGGCCATCCGCGACGACAAGGCCGAGGTGATCTGCCTGGGTTGCGGTGGCATGGCCGGGCTCGATGAGCAGATTCGCCAGCGCACCGGTGTCCCGGTGGTGGACGGGGTGACCTCGGCGGTGACGATTGCCGAATCGCTGGTGCGGCTGGGGTTGTCCACATCCAAGATCCGCACTTATGCGACGCCGCGGCCGAAGAAGATCATCGGCTGGCCGGGGCAGTTTGGCCGGTAGACCGAGTCCCCTGCATCGCGGGCAAGCGCGGCTCCCACAGGAGATCGCATCTTTCCTGCAGGGGCTCTACAGTTGAACGCATTTTCCTGTGGGAGCTGGCTTGCCTGCGATGGCCGCGCCTCGGTCTACAGCCCGGCTCAAACCGCGCTGAAGCGCTCACCCAATCGCTGCTCTGCAAACTGCTCGATGATGAACCCCACGAACGCCCGGGTCTTGCCGGGCAGCAGCTTGTGTTCGGCGTAATAAAGGGAAATGTTGCCGTCGTCGACGTACCAGTCGGGCAACACCCGCACCAATTCACCTTTGTCCAGAAACGGCACCGCCATCGGCATGCTCACCAGCGCAATGCCCAGGCCCTGGGCGCTGGCGCAGCAGGCCGCTTCGGAGTCACTCATGGTCATGCCGGGCTTGAGCACCAGCGGGCGTTGTTCACGTTCGCGACTGGTCAGTTGCCAGGAGCGGATGCGGCCGGTTTGCGGTGAGCGGATCAGGATGCCGCTGCAGCGCGCCAGGTCTTCCGGCCCCTGCACCGGCGGGCGTTGCGCCAGATAAGCCGGCGCGGCGACCAACACGCGGTGCGCCGGCCCCAGCTTGCGCGCCACCACCCCTTGAGGCAGTTCGAAGCCACCGCCAATGGCGGCATCGAAGCCCTGCCCGATCAAGTCGACCTGGCGGTTATCGAAATGCCAGTCCGGGCTGATATCCGGGAACCGCTGCAAGAACGCCCCCAGCAGCGGCACCACGTAGCGGTTGCCAAACACCGTGCCCATGCTGACCTTGAGCGTGCCCACCGGGCGCCCTTCGGCGCTCGCCAGGTTGGCCACCGCATTCTGGATGGTGATGAGGCTGCCGCTGACCTCCTCGAGAAACAGCTTGCCGGCTTCGGTCAGGGTCAGGCGCCGTGTACTGCGCTGGAACAGCCGAACGCCCAGCCGTGCCTCCAGCTTCGCGACGCTTTTGCCGACCGCCGCCGGCGTAAGGCTCAGGTGCCGCGCAGCCTCCGCAAAACTGCCGCCTTCGGCGCTGCGCACAAAGCATTCGATACTGCCAAAGCTCTCCATACCGCCTCACTCTAAACTTTTGGTTTACACAGACTATAGCAATCACGGTCTACCGGGAGGGCCTGGCCAGGTCGATACTCGGTTCCAACAACAAGGCATTCCGCCTTGAACTCGCTAGGAGATCGACATGACCACACACAACCTCACCGGCAAAGTCGCCCTGATTCAAGGCGGTTCCCGCGGCATCGGCGCCGCCATCGTCAAGCGCCTCGCCGCGCAAGGTGCAGCCGTCGCCTTTACCTACGTCAGCTCGACCACCAAGGCTGAAGACTTGCAAAACAGCGTGATCAGCGAAGGCGGCAAAGCCTTGGCGATCAAGGCCGACAGTGCCGACGCAGAAGCGATCCGCCACGCCGTCACCGCCACCGTCGAAGCCTTTGGCCGCCTGGACATCCTGGTGAACAATGCCGGCGTGCTGGCCATCGCACCGCTGGAAGACTTCAAGCTGGAAGACTTCGACCAGACCTTGGCGATCAACGTGCGCAGCGTATTTATCGCGACTCAGGAAGCGGCCAAACACATGGGCGACGGCGGCCGGGTGATCAACATCGGCAGCACCAACGCCGAACGCATGCCCTTTGGCGGTGGCGCTCCGTATGCCATGAGCAAATCGGCGCTGGTGGGACTGACCAAAGGCCTGGCACGGGATCTGGGACCGCGGGGCATCACTGTCAATAACGTGCAGCCCGGGCCGGTGGACACCGACATGAACCCGGCGAACGGTGACTTTGCCGAGAGCCTGATCGGCTTGATGGCGGTGGGACGGTATGGTCAGGTGGAAGAGATCGCCAGCTTTGTCGCCTATCTGGCGGGCCCGGAAGCGGGTTACATCACCGGTGCGAGCTTGACCATCGATGGTGGCTTCAGCGCATAGCCCAATGTGGGAGCCGGCTCCCACATTTTGATCGCGCTCAGTGTTTGAAAGGTGGCAGGCCGTAGGCGGCCAGGTCGAAGTCCGCGAGTGTGCGGATGATCTGGTCGGCGTGGTGGTACTTGCTGTCGGCCATGGCTTCATCGGGCACGGCGATGGCGGTCATGTGGGCGGCCTTCGCCGCGGTGACGCCGAAAGGTGAATCCTCGAACACCAGGCAATCCTCGGGGGCAATGCCCAGGCGGCGGGCGGCGGTGAGGAAGATATCGGGTGCAGGCTTGGCGGCGCCGACTTCCGGGTCATCGGCGGTAACAATGGTGTCGAACAGACCAAACCATTCGCGGTGCAGGGTCGTCTTGTGGCCGAACGAATGGCGCGACGAACTGGTGCCCACCGCAATCGGAATATTGTGCGCCTTCAAGTGCCGCACCAGCGCTTCGGCACCGGGCATGCCCTGGGCCTTGGGAAAACGCTCGCTCATCAGCGGCTCGCGGATCACCAGGAACTCGGCCGGCGTGATCGGCAGGTCCAGCGCCTTGACCACATAATCGGCCAGGTCCTGGGCCCCGCGCCCGATGATGTGCTGCTTGATCCCCCAGTCATAGGTGCGGCCATAGCGCTCGGCAATGAGTTGCGTGACTTCTGTGTAGATGCCTTCTGTGTCCAGCAGCAAACCGTCCATATCGAAAATCACGGCCTTGATCGGGCCGGCGGTACGCGGTGCATTCATCACAACGGATCCTTTGGGGGGAAGGACTAAAAGGATTCAGCACAATAGCGGGCCGGGTTGCCCGCAAGCAACCATTGCGGACAACCCGGCCTTCCCCGTTTGACTTCACTCCGGGAAATCCGCGCCTTCGGTGACCTCGGCCCAGGCTTCGAAATCCGCATTCAGCGCCTTGACCTTGGTCCGTGCAAAACCCAGGGCGGCCTTGCCCAACAGCAGGCGCAGGGGCGGCTGTTCCGCTTCCACCGCCTTGACGATGGCAATCGCCGCCCGCACCGGATCACCCGGCTGCTTGCCGCTGTAACTGCGCACCGCACTGGCACGTGCCACCACCGTCTCACGATAATCGTCAATGGCGTGCGCCGCCTCATTGGCCGAACGCCCGGCCCAGTCGGTACGAAACGGCCCCGGCTCGACCAGCAGCACTTTGATGCCCAGCGGCGCGACTTCCTGGGACAGCGCTTCGGACAACGCCTCCACCGCGAACTTGCTGGCGTTGTAGAAACTCAGCGCGGGAAATGCCGCAATACCGCCGACCGAAGAAATATTCACCACGGTGCCCGAGCGTCGCGCCCGCATGCCGGGCAATACGCCTCGCGTCATGGCGCTGAGGCCCCAGACATTGATCTCGAACATGCGGCGCACTTCGTCCAGCTGGCTTTCTTCGAACGCACCGAAGTAGCCGACGCCAGCATTGTTGACCAGCACATCGATCTGCCCGAAACGCGCCTGAGCCGCCGCTATTGCAGCTTCGATCTGAGCCGGATCGGTCACATCCAGCGCCTGTACCAGGGCAATGTCCTCGAAGCCTGCGACGATATCCTGAACCTGCTGCGGGTTACGCGCCGTCACAACGGTTGGGTAGCCCAGACTCAAGGTGTACGACGCCAACTGGCGCCCGAAACCGGTGGAACAGCCGGTGATGAACCAAACGGGTTTTGCAGTGGAATGGGTCATGGGTAAGCCTTGCGAGTGTGTGTGGAAAAAGTATGCTCACGGGCTTTCTTGTTAAAAAGATGCATAATCCGGAAGACCCTTTCGGAAAAACCACACAATGGACACGCCTGACTTTCAGCAATTACGCCTGTTCCAGCAGGTGGCACACGCCAAGAGCTTCACCCAGGCCGCCGATGCGGTGAGCCTGTCGGTCTCGACCGTGAGCCAACGCGTCGGTGCCCTGGAAAAGCAGTTGGGCGTGCGTTTGCTCAACCGCACCACCCGTAGCGTCAGCCTGACCGAAGCCGGTGCGCAGTTGCTGGAAAAAATCACCCCGCTGCTGGAAGAGCTGGAAACCAGCTTGCGCAGCGTCGCCGCTGCCACGGTCGAGGCCAGCGGTACCCTGCGCCTGAATGTGCCCTCCACCGCCAGCCGAATGCTGCTGCAGCCGATGTTGCAGGGGTTCCTGCGCAAGCATCCGGGGATCAACCTGGAAGTCGCGGTCGACAATGCCTTGGTGGACATCGTTGCCCAGGGCTTTGACGCGGGGATCCGCTATGACCATGTATTGGCCGAGGACATGGTGGTGATCCCCGTGGCCCGGCAACTGCGCTTTGTGATCGTCGCCACCCCGGGCTATTTGCAGGGCCGCACAGTACCGACCCATCCCCATGATTTGCTCGAACATGAATGCGTCAATTACCGCAGCGCGCAGACCGGCCTGCTGCACCGCTGGGACTTTGAAAAGGACGGCAAGCCGTTGCGCGTTTCCGTCAAGGGCCGGCTGGCCACCAACGATATCGAGCTGATGGTCCGCGGCGCACTCGACGGCTTCGGCTTTGCCTACGTGGCGCGCTCCAGTGTCGAACCCTATCTGCAATCCGGCGAGTTGGTGGAGGTCTTGGGCGACTGGATCACCCACAGCGCGCTGTACTTGTATTACTTCAATCGCAGCAACACGCCGAAAAAACTGCGGGTGTTCATCGATTATCTGCAAGAAACCCTGAGCGCTTGAGGCGCCAACGCGGATCCTGTGTTCAAACGCTCCGGGGCAAGTTGCCCATGCCGATCAGCGTCGCTTCCACTGCCTCGTCCAGCGGCGTGTGCGGTTCGCGGCCCAGGGCCTGCACCAATGGACGATTGTCCATCAACAGCGGGGTTTGCCACAGGTAACGCATCTCCTGCAATTCACGCAAGGTGGTGACGAAGGGCGCAGCCAGCTTCAGCAACCACCAGGGAAACAGGCCTGCGCGGGGTTCGGTGCCGGTCCTGCGCAGCACGATGCGACGTATCGCCTCGACCATCTGGCGGCCGTCGTGATCCACATGCCCGGCCATGTGAAACCGTGCAAACGGCGCCAGCGCTTCGCGACGCTCCAGCAGTTGAAGCATCGTGCGCGCCACATCGGGCAGGTAGGCCCACTGATGTGCGATGCCCCGCGCGCCGGGATAACTGATTCTGCCTACCGGCTTGCCGGGCTTGACCAGCCCCTGGGAAAACCAGCTGTTGGCCGCGCCGCCCCCGAAAAAATCCCCCGCCCGCACGATCAGCACCCGGGCACCTTGCCGCGACGCATCGAACAACCGCTGCTCCAGTTGCACACGGATCGCGCCCTTGCGGGTGTGCGGATGCTGGGGCGAGTCTTCGCGCAACCTCGCAAACGCATCCGGCCCGTAGTTGTAAACCGTGCCAGGCAACACGATGGTCGCGCCTTCGGCGATGGCGGCCGCGATGGTGTTATCGATCATCGGCAATACCAGTTGCGCCCAGTTGCGATAACCCGGCGGGTTCACGGCGTGAACGATCACCACGCAGCCACGGGCGGCGGTCAGTACGTCTTCACGGTTCAGTGCGTCACCCTTGAGCCAGGTGAACGCCGCATTCTGGCCACGAGCCTTGTCCACGTCGCGGGTCAATGCACACACCTCCCAGCCTGCCGCGTTCAACTGCCGCGCCACTTCACCGCCAATACCTCCCGTAGCACCCAATACCAGCACTTTGCTCATCACCGCCTCCCGCCACTGTGTGTTGTGGAGGACAGTGTGTGCGGGGCGCCGCTATAGATAAATTGCCGAAGATTGTTAAGTCGCTATACATTTATGCATGGCATCGAATATTGGATGGGAGCTTTATCGGTCGTTTCTCGGTGTACTCGAGGAAGGATCGTTGTCGGGGGCCGCACGGTTGCTCGGCATCACGCAGCCCACGGTCGGCCGGCATATTGCCGCGCTGGAGACGGCGCTGGGCGTGGTGCTGTTCACCCGTTCACCCACCGGCCTGTTGCCGACAGCGATGGCGCACACCCTGCGCCCCCACGCCGAAACCATGGCGCGCACCGCGGCCGCTCTGGAACGGGCCGCCTCGGCCCAAGGCGATGACGTGCGCGGTGTGGTGCGAGTTTCCGCCAGCGAGGTGGTCGGCGTGGAAGTGTTGCCGCCGATCCTCACCGAACTGCGCCGAACCCATCCGCTCCTCAAGGTTGAACTGGTGCTGACCAATCGCCTGAGCGACCTGTTGCAACTGGAAGCCGACATCGCCGTGCGCATGGTGCGCCCTCGCCAGGAACAACTGCTGGCGCGGCGCGTGGGCTTGATCGAAGTGGGCCTGCATGCCCGCGATGACTACCTGCAGCAACACGGCACGCCCCAGCAGATGCAGGATCTGGCACATCACTCGGTGATCGGTTTCGATCAGGAAAATGCGTTTATCCGCAGCCTGGCAATCAAAGGCTTCGAACGCAGCGCCTTTGCCCTGAGCAGTGACAGCGACCTGGCACAACTGGCACTGATCCGCGCTGGCGCCGGGATCGGCGGCTGCCAGGTGCAATTGGCCAAGCGCGACCCGCGTCTGCGGCGGGTGCTGCCGCAAGGCTTCTCCATAGCGCTGGACACCTGGGTCACCATGCATGAAGACCTGCGCACAAGCCCGCGCTGCCGGGTGACTTTTGATGCGCTGGTCGAGGGTTTGCAGCGTTACGTACAGGATTGAGACAGCTGGCGTGGTGAACAATCACACGCCCTCATTCCGTTCACAGACAGCCCTATGTCCGAAACCTTCGAAGTCCCCAGCCCCCACGAAAAACACCTCGAACACACCACCGAACATGCCCACGGCCGTGGGGACAATTTCGCCAGTCGCATTGCCGTGATGACCGCCCTGATGGCCACCCTCGGCGCCATGCTCAGCTATCAGGCCGGCTCCACCGAAAGCGAAGCGGCGATGGACAAGAACAACGCCGCCATCTTCAAGACCGAAGCCGCCAACCAGTGGAATTACTACCAGGCCAAATCCAGCCGCCAGAACCTGGCGGAACTGGCTACCCACATTCCCGGCGTGGATGCGGCGCATTACACGGCAGAGATCGAGCGTTACAAAAGCCAGAAGGAAGACGTGCGCAAACAGGCCGAGAAGCTGGAGGCCACCTCAAGGGAATGGGATGAAAAATCAGAACAAGCACTGCACCAGCATCACCGCTGGGCCCAGGCCATGACGGCGATTCAGATCGCAATTTCGCTGGCGGCGATCACCTTGCTGACACGGCGGGAATGGTTGAAACGCCTGTCGTATACGGCCGGCGGGGCAGCGGTGGTGCTGGGTAGTCTTGCCTGGTTGCATCTTTAGACATACGCCCGGGGCCTGCCGTTTTTTTCGACAGAAAACGTCGTCGGACACCGCTTTTTTGCCTTGGTTGGGTCATCACCTCGCTATATAGTAAAAAGCATAACGAAGCCCATGCCCAACTCAAGGAAACGCCGGTGACCGCACAACCCAAGGAAGCCGTGGGCGCCGCCTACAGCATCGACGCCATGCGCCATGCCCAGGCCATGACCTGGCAAGCCATCGATCACCTCGCCCGGCGCATCCGTCCCGGCATGCGTGAATCCGAAGCCCGTGAACTGGGCAAGCACGTGCTCGCCGACCTCGATATGCAGCGCATTTGGCACCCGTTGCTGGTGCGTTTCGGTGGCAACACCCTCAAGGCCTTCAACCAGCGTTCCGAGGGCGACCCGGTGTTGGGTGAAAACGATATTTTCTTCATCGACATGGGCGCCGTCTGGCAGGGCCATGAGGGCGATGCGGGCGCTACGTTCAGCACCGGCAACGACCCGGAAATGATCGCCTGCGCCAACGCCGCCAAAACGCTGTTCGACCGGGTGGAATCGCGCTGGAGAAACGACCGGATGGTGGGTCTCGAGCTGTACCGCTACGCCGAAGAACAGGCCCGGGCCATGGGCTGGCAGTTGAACCTCGACATCAAGGGCCACCGCGTCAGCGACTTTCCCCACGCCATTCATCGCGGCGGTGACCTGGGGGATTTCGAGCACTACCCGAATGCCGGGCTTTGGATCCTGGAAATCCAGATCGCGCACCCAACCAAGCCCTACGGCGCTTTCTACGAAGACTTGCTCGCCTGACCTTTAAGGACCATCAATGGAACGCTCCACCGATCATCCTGTGTTGCTTTTTTCCTACGGCACGTTGCAGGACAAGGCCGTGCAACTCGCTAACTTTGGCCGCGAACTCACTGGCCAGCACGACGCAATGCTCGGTTATTCGAAGAGCTGGGTCGAGATCACCGACCCTGAAGTGTTGGCCACCAGCGGCAAGACCCATCATCCCATCGTGGCCCCCACCGCCGACAACGCCTGCAGCGTTGAAGGCATGGTCTTTCAGATCACCGAGCAGGAACTGGCAGCGGCGGACGCCTATGAAGTGTCGGACTACAAACGGGTCTCGGTCGCCCTGGCCTCGGGCCTGACTGCCTGGGTGTACGTGCAGGCGTGAAGACAAAAACTCTCCGGCATGAATCTCAAGGAACAACGGCCACCGCATCGATCTCGAACAACGCCCCTTCGACCACTAACCGGGAAACTTCGACCGTAGTACTCGCCGGAGGTGCGCCCGTATTGACGAAGCTGTCGCGGACCTCGCGCAGCAAAGGCAGCTGAGTTCTGGCATCCGTCACGTACATGTTGATTTTCACCACGCTCTCCCATTGGGCGCCCGCAGACTCAAGGGCCACCTTGAGGTTCTGAAAGGCCTGATGAGCCTGCGCCCGGAAGTCGCCCGGCGCGCCTGCCATCTTTCCGTCCGGCAGAAAACCCAACTGCCCCGAAACGAAGACCGTCCGCTGCCCGGCAGGGACGACCACTACATGTGAGTAACCGAATGGCTTGGCGATGCCAGGAGGGTTGGCGAAGTTCGCGCTTTGTGCATGGGCGCTTCCTGCCGCGATGAGTGTCATTGCCGCGCATACAAGTTTCAGGAACTGCATGGAAATCTATCCTTCGAGGGTCTGGGCATGGTCACGACCACAGGGGGGGTGCCTGTGATCGTCATGCGCTTGATACTGCCCCCGATGTGAAAGGCCGGGGTTCGCGCAGAGGTGGGCTCGACGCAACGATAGCCTCTCGCGCGAAAAAATCACTTATCTGTCCGGGCTCTGCCCCATATGGCCGTTTTTCAGACGCCAAAAACCACAAAACCCCTGGTTTCTCTCGAAACCAGGGGTTTTGTTTACATCGAATTTGGCGGTGAAGGAGAGATTCGAACTCTCGATACAATTTCTTGTATACACACTTTCCAGGCGTGCTCCTTAAGCCACTCGGACACTTCACCGTATCTCGTCAAACCGTTCAGTCTGTCGAGGCGCGCTAATGTAGTCGAAAGCCTTGCTGATGGCAAAGGTTTTTTTCAGAATTTTCATGCGCTTAGACGGTAATACCAGGCAGGGTCCCGTAAGGGGCAGTGATTCTGCCATTCTCGGGCATCGCGCGCAGGTGTCTGGGGCCGTGGCTGCGCGTTGCCACGGGCGCTTGCGGGTCAGTGTGCGGGAAAAGTCTGACTGAGCAGTCAGTCACGGCGCTTTACCGAGACAGACGGGGTGGGTAACGTTTGGGTATGCCCCTCTATAACAAACCCTACAAGGAACCGCGTCATGAGTGAGTTGATTGCCTACCACCTCGAAGACGGTATCGCGACCCTGACCTTGAGCAACGGCAAGGTGAATGCCATTTCCCCGGCGGTGGTCAGCGCCTTTAATGAAGCGCTGGACCAGGCCGAGAAGGATCGTGCGGTGGTGATCATCACCGGGACGCCGGGGATTCTGTCGGGCGGTTACGATTTGAAAGTGATGACCGCCGGGCCCAAAGAAGCCATTGGCTTGGTCACATCCGGCTCGACGCTGGCGCGGCGCCTGTTGTCGCACCCCTTCCCGGTGATTGTGGCCTGCCCCGGGCACGCGGTGGCCAAGGGCGCGTTCCTGCTGTTGTCGGCGGATTACCGGATTGGTGTCGAGGGCCCGTTCAGCATTGGCCTGAATGAAGTGGCGATCGGCATGACCATGCACCACGCGGGCATCGAGTTGGCGCGGGATCGTTTGCGCAAGTCGGCGTTCCATCGCTCGGTGATCAATGCCGAGATGTTCGACCCGCAAAGCGCGCAACAGGCGGGTTTCCTCGACAAGGTGGTGGCACCGGAGGAATTGCAGGCGGCAGCCCTGGAAGCGGCACGTCAATTGAAGAAACTGAACATGAACGCCCACAAGCACACCAAACTGAAAGTACGCAAAGCACTGCTGGAAGCCCTGGACGACGCAATCATCCAGGACCAGGGCCACATCCTGAGCTAAGCCACCACCATGCGCAGTGCCGGAGCCCGACCTTGAGTCGGGCTTTTTCTTACAAATTAACCTGAGAGCGAGCGGGTCGCTCTAGCCTGCCCCTTTTGGCACAGGTTGAAACATGTACTCAAACATCGCCTATCTCCCACGTCCGCAGGGGCAATTGCCGAATACAGTGCACATCCGTACACTGCGCCACCTTTTGTCTCGATAGGCCGTGTCGATGCTGTTTCTGTTGCGTATGTTGTTGATGGGCCTGCACTTTATCGTCGCGGGCGCACTGGGCGTGCTGTTGGGCCTGTGCCGGCCGTTCAACCCGGACAACAGTCGTTTGTGCGCGCGCCTGTATGCCGTGCCGGCCATGTGGATCCTGCGGTTGAAGGTGAAGGCCGATGTCGATTCGTTACGCGACAAACCCGGCACCTGCGTGGTCATCGCCAACCACCAGTCCAACTATGACCTGTTCGTGTTCGGCACCGTGGTGCCCCATCGCACGGTGTGCATCGCCAAGAAAAGCCTGAAATGGGTACCATTTTTTGGCCAGTTGTTCTGGTTGGCCGGCAATGTGCTGATCGACCGCGGCAACGCTCACCAGGCGCGCCGCGCGATGCTCACCACCACCCGAACCTTGCAACATGAGGACACCTCGATCTGGGTGTTCCCGGAAGGCACGCGCAACCTGGGCAACGGCCTGCTGCCGTTCAAGAAAGGTGCGTTCCATATGGCGATCAGCGCCGGCGTGCCGATCGTGCAAGTGTGCGTCAGCAACTACGTCAGTCATATGCAGCTCAATCGCTGGAACAGCGGTGATGTGCTCATACGCTCGTTGCCGCCCATTCCGACTGCCGGGATGACGGTGGATGACATTCCCCGGTTGATGCAGGCTTGTCAGGCGCAGATGGCGGCGTGCATTGAAGAAATGGATGCCGCTATTGCTCAGGGCAATCCTGAGTTGCGAACGGCTTGAGGTTTGGGGGGCTTCGCCCCCCTCCGCGAGCAAGTTCGCTCACCCCAAGTGCCAAGTGCTGTAACAATCGAACTCGCCTCAGGCTAAGCTGCCCAACATCTGTCCTCCCAACAAGAAGCGATCAGCACCATGGGTAGAGTTGTTGCGGCCGCCGTTTACAGCGCCGGCAAGAAAGTCACGGATATCACTCTCGACGAAGGCGCGGCCTGGGCCGCCAAACCCGGCCACTTTGTCTGGATCGGCCTGGAAGAACCCAACGCCCAGGAACTGGCCAACCTGCAACGCCAATTCAATCTGCATGAACTGGCCATCGAAGACGCCCTGGAAAAACACAGCCGACCGAAGCTGGAGACCTTCGGCGATGCGCTGTTTATCGTCACTTATTCACCGGTGCGCGAGAACGGCAAGCTGGTGTTTATCGAAACCCATATCTTTGCCGGCAACGGCTACATCATCACCGCGCGCAACGGCCATTCGGCGTCCTACAAATACGTGCGCCAACGTTGTGAGGCGCGACCACTGCTGCTGGAGCATGGGGAAGATTTCGTGCTCTATGCGCTGCTGGATTTCGTCACCGAGAACTACCAGCCGGTGAGCGAGGCGATCCATGCGGAAATCGACGAACTGGAGCGCAACGTGCTGTGCAGCTCGTTGAGTGAGCGTGATATCCAGAACCTCCACGGCCTGCGCCGCGACGTGTTGCGGCTCAAACGGCATGTGGCGCCGATGGTGGAGATCAGCCAGGAATTGCAGAAGCTGAGCTTCCCGTTCATCGACAAGAATATGCGCCCGTATTTCCGGGATGTGCAGATCCACGTCACCCGGCAGATGGAAGACCTCACGACCCTGCGCGATATCGCCAGCCAGACCATCGAGATCGGCGTCTTGCTGGAGGCATCGCGCCAGAGCGTGGTGCAACGCAAGTTCGCCGCCTGGGCAGCGATCCTGGCGTTCCCCACCGCTGTGGCGGGGATTTACGGGATGAACTTTCAGAACATGCCCGAGCTGCAATGGCACTACGGTTACTTTGCCGTGCTCGGGCTTATCGCGGTGGGCTGCACCAGCCTGTGGGCCAGCTTCAAGCGCTCGGGCTGGCTTTAAGCGGTGGCCTCGGGCTTGTGTGCCACGAAGCGCATCATCCACTCCGCCACGGTCACGCCGTGGTGGTCACGCGCGAGGCTGGCCACGCCGCTGGTGTAGATTTTTTCGCCCAGGTTCGCCTGGCGAATATCCAGCAAGGCGCGTGAATAATCGTGGATGAACTCCGGGTGGCCCTGGAAGCACAGCACCTGGTCGTTGATGTGGTACGCGGCGAACGGGCAAAAATCGCTGGAGGCGATGACGGTAGCGTTTTCCGGCAGCGCGGTGACCTGGTCCTGGTGGCTGATCAACAGCGTCAGTTCTTCCACTACCGGGCTCATCCAAGGCGCCTTGGCGGCCATCTGGTAGTTGTGAATGCCCACGCCCCAGCCCTGGCTCGCCCGCTCGCTCTTGCCGCCCAGCAACAGCGCAAGCAACTGGTGGCCGAAGCAGATGCCCAGCAGCTTGTCGCCACGCTCGTAGCGGTTCAGGAGGTAGGTCTTGAGGGTCTGGATCCAGGGGTCGGTGCCGAAAGAGTCGGCTTTACTGCCGGTGACCAGGTAAGCGTCGAACACCTGGTCGTCAGCGGGATAGTCGCCGTTCATCACGTTGTACACGGTGAACTCGGCAGCAATCGGCTGCTGGGAAAACAGACGCTGGAACATCTGCCCGTAGCCCTGATATTGGTCCACCAACTCCGGGCGCAGGACATCGGTTTCCAGAATGCAGACGCGTAGCGACATAAAAAATACCTGACACGGTGATGGGAATAATGCACACCCAAGCCTGCCTTGAAATGCACCTGCAAAGCAAGCCCGCCAAGCGCCTCATGTGGGAGCGGGCTTGCCCGCGATAGCGGTGTATCAGTCAACGTATTTGTCGGTTGATATAGCGTCATCGCGGGCAAGCCCGCTCCCACACAAGTTCTGCTCTGATCGTTCCCACATGGGGTCTGCATCAATCATTCGATCAGGTAAATATCTCGCCCTGCGCGGCCTTCTCCAACAGCAACGCCGGCGGTGCAAAGCGCTCGCCATACTGCTCGGCCAGGTAGCGGGCGCGGGCGATGAAGTCGTCCAGGCCGTACTGGTTGATGAAC
Source organism: Pseudomonas sp. SDO524_S393 (assembly GCF_054071875.1). NCBI lineage: Bacteria > Pseudomonadati > Pseudomonadota > Gammaproteobacteria > Pseudomonadales > Pseudomonadaceae > Pseudomonas > Pseudomonas sp. SDO524_S393. Next base: position 16,027 of record NZ_JBSVVZ010000090.1, read on the forward strand.
TGCAATGCGCCACCACTCCAGGCGGCAAAACCGATGCCAAAGATCGAACCGACGTTGGCGTCTGCCGTGGACAACAGCACGCCTTCTTCTACGCAGCGCACGGTCTCGATGGCCTGGATAAACAGCAGCCGGTCGCGCACATCCTGCGGCGAAATCTGCTTTTCCGCCTGCTGGAAGCGGGTTTTCAACTCGGGCCACAGGTGTTTGTGCCCACTGGCGGGATAATCATAAAAACCGCCGCCCACCGCTTTGCCCGTGCGTTTGTACTCGTTGACCAACAACTCGATCACCCGCGTGGCCGGATGCGCCGGCATCGCCTTGCCTTCGGCTTGCAGGTCTTTCGCTGTCTGCTGTCGGATATGGCTCATCAGGGTGAGGGACACTTCATCGGACACCGCCAGCGGCCCCACCGGCATGCCGGCCTTGCGTGCTTCGGTTTCAATCAGCGGCGCCGCCACGCCTTCGCCGAGCATGGCGATGCCTTCGCTGGTGAACGTGCCGAACACCCGTGAGGTGAAGAAGCCGCGACTGTCATTGACCACAATCGGGGTTTTCTTGATTTGCAGTACGAAATCAAAACCTCGAGCCAGGGTTTCATCGCTGGTGCGAGCACCCTTGATGATTTCCACCAACGGCATCTTGTCCACGGGGCTGAAGAAATGCAGGCCGATAAACTTGCTTTGGTCAGGCACGGCGGTGGCCAAGCCACTGATGGGCAAGGTCGAGGTGTTGGAAGCGATCACCGCGTCGGGGCCGACCACCCCTTGGGCGGCGGCGGAGACGGTGGCTTTCAGTTCACGGTTCTCAAACACCGCTTCGATGATCAGGTCACAGCCGGCCAGATCAGCATCGGAGGCCGTAGGACGGATCCGCGCCAGGGTGATTTCCCGCTGCTCGACGGTCAATTGCCCACGCCCGACTTTTTTGCCCAGCAACGCCGCCGAATGTGCCTTGCCCTTTTCGGCAGCCGCCAGGTCGATGTCTTTGAGCACCACCTCAATGCCTGCGCAGGCGCTGACATAGGCGATACCGGCGCCCATCATTCCCGCGCCGAGTACACCCACTTTGCGCGTCACATAAGGCGCAAACCCCCGGGGGCGCGAGCGGCCGGCGTTGATATCATTAAGCTGGAACCAGAAGGTACCGATCATGTTTTTCGCCACCTGGCCGGTGACGAGCTCGGTGAAATAGCGGGTTTCGATCAGGTGTGCGGTGTCGAAATCCACCTGGGCACCTTCGACGGCGGCGCACAAAATCTTCTCCGGAGCAGGGAAGCAACCCTGGGTCTTGCTGCGCAGAATCGACGGGGCTATGGCGAGCATCTGCGCCACTTTCGGGTTGGACGGCGTGCCGCCCGGGAGCTGAAAGCCCTTGTTGTCCCATGGCTGTTTAACTTCTGGGTTGGCCAGAATCCAGGCTCGGGACTTAGCCAGCAATTCGTCCCGATCCGCCGCCAGCTCATCAATCAAACCGGCCTGCAGCGCCTGTTGCGGGCGAACCTTCTTGCCTTCCAGCAGGTACGGCAACGCCTTTTCCAGCCCCAGCATGCGTACCATGCGCACCACCCCGCCGCCGCCCGGCAGCAGGCCCAGGGTGACTTCCGGCAAGCCCAGTTGCACCGACTTGTCATCCAGCGCCACCCGATGATGGCAGGCCAGGCAAATCTCCCAACCGCCTCCCAGCGCCGCGCCGTTGATCGCGGCCACCACCGGTTTGCCGAGGGTTTCCAGGCGACGCAGCTGCGCTTTCAATATCCCGACGCCGTCGTAGAACGCCTGGGCACGGGCCTTGTCGACCTTGATCAGTTCATTGAGGTCGCCACCGGCAAAGAAGGTCTTCTTGGCCGAGGTGATCACCACCCCGGCGATGCCCTCCTTCTCGGCTTCCAGCCGCATGAGCGTGGCCGCCATGGCCTCGCGGTACGCGCCGTTCATGGTGTTGGCGCTCTGGCCTGGCATATCGAGGGTCAGCACCACGATCTGGTCCTGGCCTTTTTCGTAACGAATGGCGTCGGTCATGACAGCTTCCTTGGGCTCAGAGACGTTCAATAATGGTAGCGATGCCCATGCCACCACCGACACACAGGGTGGCCAGGCCGTAGCGCTGCTGGCGCAGTTCCAGCTCATCGAGCAAGGTGCCGAGGATCGCGCAGCCAGTGGCGCCCAAAGGATGGCCCATGGCGATGGAGCCGCCGTTGACATTGACCCGCGCCGCGTCGATGCCCATGTCCTTGATGAACTTGAGTACCACCGAGGCAAAGGCTTCGTTGACTTCGAACAGGTCGATGTCTTCCACACGCAAACCGGCCTTGGCCAACGCCTTGCGCGTGGCGGGCGCCGGCCCGGTGAGCATGATGGTCGGGTCGGTGCTGGTCACCGCCGTGGCGACCACACGCGCCCGAGGTCGCAGGCCCAATTCGCGGCCTTTGGGCTCGGAGCCGATCAGCATCAACGCAGCACCGTCGACGATGCCGGAGCTGTTGCCCGGCGTATGCACATGGTCGATGCGCTCCACATGGCTATAGACTCGCAGCGCCGTGGCGTCGAAGCCCATCTGCCCGATCATTTCAAAGCTCGGCTTGAGTTTGCCGAGGCCTTCGAGAGTGGAGTCGCCTCGAATGAACTCGTCATGGTCCAACAGCACAATGCCGTTCTGGTCCTTCACCGCGATCAGTGACTTGTCGAAGGAACCGTGCGCGCGCGCCCTGGCCGCTTTCTGCTGGGAATGCAGGGCGAAGGCGTCGACGTCTGCACGGCTGAAGCCTTCCAGGGTGGCGATCAGGTCTGCGCCGATCCCCTGGGGCGTGAAATGAGTGTGCAGGTTGGTGTGGGGGTCGAGCACCCAAGCCCCGCCGTCACTGCCCATGGGCACGCGGGACATCGACTCGACACCGCCCACCACCACCAGGTCTTCGAAGCCGGAGCGTACCTTCATGGCGCCCAGATTGACCGCCTCCAACCCGGAAGCGCAGAAGCGATTGACCTGCACGCCGGCGACGCTGATGTCCCAGTCGGCCACCAAAGCGGCAGTCTTGGCGATGTCGGCGCCCTGGTCGCCGATGGGGGTCACGCAGCCCAGCACGATGTCATCCACCTGATGGGTATCGAGGTCGTTGCGCCGGGCCAGCGCGGTAAGCAAACCGGCCACCAGGTCGACCGGCTTGACGCTGTGCAAGGCACCGTCGGCCTTGCCTTTGCCCCGGGGCGTACGTATCGCATCAAAGATCAAAGCTTGGGTCATGACGTCCTCGAACCGCTGTGCAGGTGTGCCCTTACCTTAGGCCCGATTGACACGGTTTCAATGACGGATGCGCTCATTGCTTTTGACCCCCACGCTCGGACGAACGGTAGGTCCCTACGGGAAACCCGAGGTTAATCGTTTTAGCTGTCTAGCCAAGGGGCTGGCGCCAAGATGGCGATAGGCCTCATGCCGTTTTTAGCGCAAATTCTGACTAGCTGATATGAAATGGATCTAAGCCGCGAAGAACGAGGGCTCTAAGGTTGAATCTGTAAGGAGCTGCTGCCGGGTTTTGCTGGAGCAGCCGTAAGAAACAGCCGTAAGAAAAGTGCAACGTCACCTCGCGATACTGAAATAAACCGGCACGCATTTGACGCTCAGGAATAACAACAAAAGGCAGTCAGCCATGTTCAAGCATACGAAAGTTCGTCAGGCGGGACTCATTCTGTTCGCCACCACACTGATTCTGATCTTGCCCAATTTAACCAAGGTTATCGGGTGACCTCTCAGTCCTCACATTCCGTGCATTCATTGCATCAGGACGGCAGCGTTTGGCAGCACCTGCCAGGGCATTGCGTATAGCGGTCCTGTTGCAGGGGCTGTCTTTTTGCGCGTGAATTTCCGGTATCGTGGGCCCCATTGCCACCTTGCCATCGGGCTTTCCCATTGAAATCGATCCTCGCCCTTCTCGCGCTGTTCATCGCCCTGCCCGCCTCGGCAGCCTCCTTGACCCTCGAGCTCGACCACGCCAGCACGACTTGGCAGACCGCCGACCTGCTCAAGCGTGCGGACGCGCAGACGGTGCAGATCATCGATGACGTTTCCTACAAGCGCACCATGACTTATCGCGCCGTGCCGCTGGCGGCGCTCTTGCCGGGCTTGCAGCCGAACGATCATCTGCAAGCCGTGGCCCTCGATGGATTCGCCGCTGAACTCGCCGCCGCGCCGTTGCTGCAGACCTCCGGGGCCCGGGCTTGGCTGGCGGTGGAAGACCCGGCCCAGCCGTGGCCTGCACTGGCGCCGGGCAAACCGAGCGCCGGGCCGTTTTACCTGGTGTGGACCGATCCGCAGGCAGGGGCTATCAGTCCGGAGCAGTGGCCATTTCAGCTGTCAGTGATCAAGCAATTGAAGACCGTGGCCGAGCGTTTCCCCGCGTTATTGCCCGACCCGAAACTGCCAGCCAATGACCCGATCAATCAGGGCTTCGCACTGTTCCAGAAAAACTGCCTGGCCTGCCACCGCCTCAATGGGGCCGGTGATGCCCAGGTGGGGCCGGACCTGAATATTCCCTACAACCCCACCGAATATTTCGGCGGTGATTTCCTCAAGCGCTATATCCGCGACCCGCAGAGCCTGAGGCATTGGCCGCAGGCGAAGATGCCGGCGTTCGCAACCAGCGTGTTGCCGGACAGCGAGCTGGAGTTGCTGGTGGGGTATTTGAAGCATATGGCGGGGCGCAAGCAGCAACCCTGAACCCAGCACAACCTCCTTGTGGGAGCGGGCTTGCTCGCGAATGCAGTGGTTCAGTTGGAACATTTT